>CALXIA010000001.1 GCA_944388245.1 uncultured Gemmiger sp.
CTTTCTATTTCAAAAAAACAGTCTCTAATCAGGCTGATTACTTTACATGCCGTATTTGGTGCTTTGTTCTACGGTATCGGTGCCAAACCCGATCAGCAGCGTAAACAAGGCCACGTTCCGAGTGATAAAGGCCATCCGCTGACGCAGCGGCAGGCGCTGCGCCTTGGTCTGCTCGCGGCGCTGGCGGGCGCGCTCCTTGGCGTGGGGATCGTAGGTGTCCAGATTGCGCACCGCCAGGGTGGACAGTTCAAAGCCGATCGTGGCCAGCACAGCGAATACGATAGCGGTCAGCTGCCAGGCATGGGGGTCGTTCATGCCGCCGTTGGCGTTAACAATGGCCATAGCCAGCGCGGAGGTAACACCGACGCCGATGCTGCCCACGCCCTGGAAGATCGCCTGGATCTTGGTGCGCCGGGCTACGTTGGTGCTCATCAGGATGGGGATGGTGAGCTGGGGCACCTGCACCACCGTCCAGGCCAGGCTGTACAGAATGTAGGTGATGTACGCGTAGAGGATCTTGCCGCCCATCGAGAAGTTCGGCACGGTGAACAGCACCACCACGATCACGCCCAGCAGCGGCGCGCCAAAGTGGATAAAGCCCCGGTATTTGCCAAAGTGCTTGAAGTTCGTGCGGTCGATGATCGTGCCCATGATCGGGTCGGTACAGGCGTCCACCAGGCGCGCCACCATGAAGATGGTGCCCGCCACCATCGGATCCAACCCCATCACGTTGGTGAAGAAGTACATCATGAACATGGTGATGAACATGAAGATCAGATTGTTGGTGATGTTGCCGGTGGCAAACCACTAGGATTGCAGAGTGGTAGCTTCGGATTGCGTTTTCACTGCGGGTTCCTCCTTGATCGTAGATTTCTGTACCCTACCGGCGTCACGGCGCCGGAAATCTTCATTCCATTGTCACCGGACACTCATAGACCCGGCGGCCCATCGTCTCCACGGCATTGCCGCTCAAACGCACGCGGGCGCTCAGGGGCAGTTCGCTGCTGCTCACCCCCACCATCACATCCAGCACGCCCGGTTCCACGCCAAAGCGCATGGCCTCGTTGTAGTAGCCCAGCTGGGCGCAGGACAGGTGGAAGGTGATCCGCTTGTCCTCGCCGGGTGCAAGATCCACCCGCACAAAGCCCTGCAGCTGTTTGTTGGGCCGGGTCACATGGGCGCCGTTGAAATGGGTGTACAACTGCACCACCTGGCTGCCCGCCCGGTCGCCGGTATTGCGCAGGGTGCAGCGCACCGGGATGACCCCGTCGGTGGGGACCTGCTCCGGCACGTTCAGCCCCTCCAGCGCAAACCGAGTGTAGCTCAACCCGTAGCCGAAGGGATACAGCGGGCCGGCGGGGCCGTCCACATACCCGCCCGAGAAGATCGCCGCGGCGTTGTTGTCGCTCCCGTCGTTATAGCCGCTGCCCACCTTGTGGTTGTAGTAAAGCGGGATCTGGCCCACATGGCGGGGAACGCTCACCGGCAGCTTGCCGCCCGGGTTCACCGTGCCGTCCAGCACATCGGCCACCGCCACGCCCGCCGCCGGGCCGGGCATCCAGGCCTGCAGGATGGCCGCCGCGTGTTCAGCGGCCCAGTTGACCGCAAAACATCCCGGCCCGTAGAGTACCACCACCACCGGCTTGCCGGTGGCGGCCACCGCCTCCAGCAGCTTCTGCTGCACACTGGGCAGATCCAGGTGGCTGCGGTCCTTGCCCTCGCCGCCGGTCACGTTTACCCAGCCGCAGTTGCCACCCAGCGCAAGCACCGCCACGTCGCTCTCGTCCTCGCCCAGCAGGGTGCAGCCGGGCGCGTAGTTTACCGTGAACCGCTCGGCCAGCGCTTCCCGCAGGCTTACCGCGCCCATGTCGTGCAGCACCTGGTTCATACCGCCCAGCGTTTTCAGCATATCCTGCGTATACATGTTCATTGCGCTGGCAAAGGGGCTGGCGGATTTCCGTTCCTGTTTGGCTTTGGCGGCTTCGTCGGCAATGCCCTGGAAGGTGACTTCCCCCCCCGCTCAGCGCGGCCTCCAGCATCTCGATGTAGGCCGGATAGGTGTAACCGCTCACCGGATAGCGCAGATTGTCCGCATGGGGGCCGATCACCGCTACGGTTTTGCCCGGCGCCAGGGGCAGCGTCCCGTCGTTTTTCAGCAGAATCAGGCTGCGCGCCGCGATCTGACGGCTCAAGGCCCGCTTTTGCGGATTGGTCATGGCGGCAGCTACCGCCGATTCGTCCACATACGGATGTTCAAACAAGCCGTACTGGAACTTGATGGTGAGTACCCGGCGCACGGCTTCGTCCAGCAGCGCTTCGTCCACACGGCCGGCCCGCACCGCATCCGGAAGTTGGGCAAAAGAGGCGCCTACCGGGATCTCGGTACCCAGGCCGGCCTTGAGGGCCAGTTCACCGGCCTGCTGGTAGGTGTCCGCGATGTGGTAGAAGTTCCACATCTTCAGCACCGCCGCGCCGTCGCTGGTGAGCGCCCCGTCAAACCCCATCGTGTCCCGCAGCAGGGTGCGGGCGATGCGGGCATTGGCCCCTACCGGGATGCCGTCGATCTCGCCGTAGTTGGCCATCATGGCGCTGACATGCGCCTCCTTGTCCGCCGCCTCAAAGGGGGTGGCAAAGGTCTCGTACAACTCCCGGTCCCCAATGCGGGCGGCCGCGCAGTTCAGCCCCCCCTGGGTCTCCGCGTAGCCCAGAAAGTGCTTGGCGATGCAGGCCACGCCGTCGGTTTTGTCCGCCTGCATGCCCTTGACATAGGCCACCCCCCATCCGGCTGACCAGGTACGGATCTTCTCCGTAGGTCTTATAGGTGCGGCCCCACCGGGGATCCCGGGACACATCGAGCACCGGACTCATGGCGCTGTTGGCCCCCACGGCCCGGCTCTCCTGGCCAATGACCTGGCTCATGGCCTGGGCGAACTCCGGCTGCCAGGTGCTGGCCAGATTGATCTGGGCCGGGAACAGGGTGCCGCCCGCGCCGGGCCAGCCGCAGAGGTTTTCGGTCTGCAGCGCCACCGGAATGCCCAGCCGGGTCTCCTCCACAAAGTATCGCTGGATCTGGTTGCTGATCCGGGCGGTCATGGCAGGGTCGGTCAGGCCGGTGAGGGAGTATTGGGTGAAGCGGCCGTGCCCGTGGGGAAGTGCCGGCGCAGCGCTTCGGTGTCCACCTGTCCGGCCCGGACATAGGCGGGGGGCAGATCGCCGCAAAGCTGCGCGGCCTTTTCTTCCAGGGTCATGCGGGACAGCAGATCCTCCACCCGTTCGGCCACCGGCAGGGACGGGTCTTTGTAGCGGGGCGTGGTTTCCATAGCAGGTTCCTCCTTCTTTCAAAAAACGATGCAGAGACACAACGAAAAACTTATTAACTTTAACGTTTAAGTAATCGGCGTTAGATTGCCTGCCCCGCTGGGCGAGACAGGCGTCCGTGACGTTTTATAAAAGTTTTAACTAATGCGGGGATAAACCGGCCCGGCCATTCACCGGGCCAAAAGAGCGCTAAAACAGCATGGTGGGATCCCCCAGCGGCATGGGCAGGGTACAGACCTGCGGTGTGGTATCCCCGGCCAGACGGGCCAGCAGCAACCGGGCACATTCCACGCCCGCCTGGTAGCCGGGCAGCCGGCAAACCTTGGCGCGGCCATGGAGCATCCGGGGCACCAGCATATCGGAGAGTGCGCCCACCTGGATTTGCAGGCCGGCCTCATCCAGCATAAGGCACAGCGGCTGGGCATACACGCCCCAGCTGACGATCACCCCATCGCGGCGGCCAAATCCCGCCAGCGCGGGCAGCACCTGCCCGGAGAGAAAGGAGACGATCCCCTCATTGACCTTCAACTCGATCCCCGTTCCCAGACGGGCCTGCGGGGTGTAATGGATCAGTTCGCGGGCAATATCGGGGAGCAATACCTGCAGGGTCACGTCAGGATAGGCGGCCAGCGCCCGGCGCAAGCCCGCCTCCCGCTGCTGCTCCTGATAATTGTCCACGTCCGGACGCAGATACAGCAGACGGCGCGCGCCGCCGGCCAGCATATAGTTTGCCATCGAAAAGCCGGCCTCTTCATACGCCAGTTCCACGGTGGAGTACGGCCGGCCGGTATAGCCGCAGTCGTACAGCACAAACGGAAGATGGTAGCGGTCGATCAGCGCTTCCGCCTCGGGGGTGGGGCCGGTATTGTCCTGCCCCATGAAGATGACCCCGTCGATGCGGCGTTCCAGCATGTTGTTGATGTAGTCCGGATATATGCCGTGCCGCTGCCCGAAGGAGCAGAGCATCAGGTTGTATCCCTCGCCCTCCAGCCGATCCCGGATGCCCTGCAGCACCAGGTTGAACCGGTTGTGGACCAGTTCTTTTTCAATCGCCACCCCCACGCAGTAGCAGGGGGCGTTGCGCAGCACCTTGGCCGCGCCGTTGGGCACATAGCCCATTTGGCGGGCGGCGTCCAGCACCTTTTGCCGGGTCTGGACGGCGGTTCCGCCGCGGAAAAGGCCCAGCGGCTGCTGGATTCCATGGACGCCATGGACCAGATGATGACCCTCTTCTACCAGCATAAGGGCCTGACCAATCTGGACGGGGCCGGCAGTGCCAACCGCCTGCCCTCCCAGCACCTGAACATCCGGTATATGCGGATGTTCGCCGGGGCGTTCATGTACGCTGCCGGCAACCACATCGGCATTGGCTGGGATTCCGTGATGGGTCTGGCCCAGGGCAGCCCCGTTGTGCTGGACGAGGATGGCCGCTACCAGAGCGGCAGCTTCTTCGGCTGGGGCATCGCCCATGAGATCGGCCACAACATCAACCAGTCCTCCTACGCGGTGGCGGAGGTCACCAACAACTACTTCTCCCAGATCTCCCAGATCCAGGAGGGGGTCCGGTTCGGCTATGACGCCATCTATAATAAGGTCACCAGCGGCACCCTGGGCGCTGCCGGCGACGTGTTCACCCAGCTGGGCCTGTACTGGCAGCTGCATCTGGCCTACGATACGGGGTATGAGTATCAGATTTACGACGATTACAACACCCTGTGAAACAGCCGGTTCTATGCCCGGGTGGATACCTACGCCCGCACCCCCGCCGCGGCCCCCGCGCCCCAGGGCGTCAAGCTGACCCTGGGCGGGGACGCCAACCAGAACTTTATCCGGCGGGCCGGTGCGGCGGCGCAAAAGGACCTGACCGAGTTCTTTACCCGGTGGGGCCTGATTCCCGACGCCACCACGGCCGAGTATCTGGCGCAGTTCCCGGCGGAGACCAGAGCCATCTTCTATTTCCAGGACAGCGCCCGCGACTACGGTTTTACCCACGATGGTTCCACCAGCTTTGCGGGGCAGGCTGTCCTGACCGGCGGCACCACCGCGGCGGTGGATACCGCCATCCCCAACCAGGTCCATCTGAACCTGGAGGCGAACGCCGCGCCCGGGCTGCTTCTGGGCTACGAGATTGCCCGCGTTACCTATGAGAACGGCCAGCCGCACACGCAGGTGGTGGGTTTTACCACCGACGGCCAGTACACCGATACGGTGACCAACATCAACAACCGCGCGGTGGCCTACCAGATCACCGCCATCGACAACTTCCTCAACCGTTCCCAGGCTATCGTGCTTCCGGCCCTCAAGATTTCCCATGACGGCAGCTACGACAAGAGCCAGTGGACCGTTTCCACCAACATGACCTCTTCGGAGGATACCCTCCCCGACGCCGGGGACCATGACCCCTGTGAGCCGCAGCCGGTGTCCGCCATTACCCAGGTCATTGACAACGACCCGGGCACCCGCTACACCGGCACCGCCGCCGGGGATGCGGTGATCACCCTGGACTTCCGCAAGACCCTGGCGGTCACCGGATGTAAGGTGCAGGGGATCACCCCGGCCGGGTATGAGATCCAGATCAGCGCCGACGGCGCCCAGTGGCAGACTCTGGCCACCGGTACCTTTACCGGACAGGCGGTCCAGACCGTCTACTTCCCGGACCCGGAGGGGCGGCCCTGGATCTGCACCTACGATGCCACCCAGCTGCGGCTGGTGGTGAAGGGCGGTTCGGTCTCGCTGAGCGAACTGGACGTGCTGGGCCCCACCGGGGACAACGTGGAGCTGCTGGAGAACGGCATTGGCACCCTCCGGACCGAGTTCTCGTATGCGGAAGGGGAGACCATCCCCGCCGGCTCCCTCATTTTCACCGGCCGCTATAAGGGCAATCCCGCCTACAACGTGGTGCTCCTCTACGACGAGAACGGCAACATCGTGGGTGGCCTGGACGAAGAGGAAAACCTTGTGGCCAGCCAGATCGTTCTGGCCCCCGACCCGGAGAACGGCCTGCTGGGCGAAGTCAGCGAAGGGTATTGGGCATACTGGATCGAGCCCCAGGCTCTGAAAGGAATGACCCTGCCCGGGACCGTCCGCGCCGAGTTGTACCGGGTGGACGACGCCATCACCAACCAGGGCCAGCGGCTGACCAGCGATACCCTGGAAGTGGCCCTGCCCGAGACCCTGCCCTCCATTACCCTGGGCGGCCAGGCAGACTGAAACAACAAAGGAGAATACCCATGAAGAAACGAATCGCCACCCTGCTGGTGGGGGCGGCCCTGCTGGCGGCAGCTTTGCCCGTCTGGGCCGCCGATACCGCCGGCACGGTGACCATGGAAGCCGAGGGGGACCGGGCTGCGCTCTGCCTGACGCTTCCCGACCAGGCGGACCAGAGCGCCACGGCGCTCTGGCTTACCTTCCAGGTAGAGGGAGGGGACGGCAAGGCCGAATTTCTTTTTGACCAGGGCATGAACTGCCCGGTGCAGGAATACCGTTATGAAGAATCCTCCGGGCTGCTGACCGTCTACCTGGCGGGGGACAAACCCCTGTTCCAGGACGGCAGCGCCCAGCTGGGGACCATCCGGCTCAAGGCCGACAAGGGGGCCGTTGCCGCCGTTCGGGTGGTGGAGGATTCCATGGAACTGGTGAACGCCGCCTATGGCAAGACCCAGATCACCTCGGCGTCGGGCGGTGAGGTGACCCTGACCGTGGCGGGAACCAGCCCCACCCCCCAGCCGGAACAGACCCCGGCTCCCACCGCCCAGGCGAGCGGCGGCCAGAGCCAGGGGCAAGGCCAGAACACCACCGCGCCGGGAACGGCGACGGCGCAGCCCACCGCGGCCCCGCAGGCCACCCCGACAAAACAGAACGCGGCCGGCAACGCCGCCGGTGCGGCCACTCCGGCGCCCTCGGAAACACCCGCTCCGGAACCCACCGGCACGCCCCTTGCCGACCCGGAGGAAACGCCCCAGCCCACCCAGGCCCCGCAGCAGGACCAGCCGGAGCAGACCGAAACATCCGGCTCCAGCCTGTTTGTTGTGCTGGGCGGCGCGGTGATTTTGGTCGTGATCGCCGGCGTTGTGATCCTTTTGAAAAAGCGCTGATTTTTCGCGGCATGCCCGTATAAAGAGCGAAAGGACACCCCTTGTGCAGAACACCCGCACAGGGGGTGTTCTGCGTGGACGGAAGACGGTGTCCGCGGCAAAACGGCGTTGCCGCGTATCCTCGGAAATACTTGTACTTTTTCTTGTTCCAACACGGCGGCGATGCCGCCTCCTTGCAGGCTCCGGATACATATATAAAGCGTGCCTTGACATTCCCGCATTTACACGTTAAACTATAAACAATTTACTTGTGTAAACAAAGAGGTGAGAGCGATGGACAAAGTCACGATCAAACTCTTCGATTCGGAATTGATGCTGATGGAGTACCTGTGGGACCAGGGCCCCTGTCTGGCAGCGGATCTGTCCGAGGAATTTCTGCAGCGGTACAACTGGAAGAAAAGCACTACCTATATAGTGCTCAAGCGGCTGGAGGGCAAGGGCGCGGTTTCCCGGTCATATCCCAAGTACCTGGTTACGCCCATCGTGACCCGTGAGCAGATCCAGAGCGTGGAAACCCATACACTTCTGGACCGTATGTTCAGCGGCAATTTTACCAGCCTGTTCGCGAACTTTTTGAACTCTGACCGGATATCGGACAAGACCCTGGACGAACTGCAGGCGCTGATCGAGGAAAAACGCGGCAAAGCCGACAAAACAGACGAGGAATAACAAGCGTCCGATCCTGCGCGGCTGCTGCCCTGTACCGCAGGGGATAGCGGGCCGTCCGCTTTGCCGCCGGACACTACGAGACACACAAAGCCCAGCCTTAGCCACATTGGCTAAGGCTGGGCTTTGTTGTACAAAAAGGGGTATTGCACAGGTGGCGCGCCCCTTTTGGCGTCGGCGGACGCAGACAAAACGCGCACCCGGTTCCCGGTTTGCTATTTTTCCTTGCGCTTTTCCTCAATGATCGCCTGCAACTCGTCCAACGCGTTGTCCGATAGCTGATCCGAATTCAAAAAGCTGGCAAACATCCGGGCAAAGCTGCCGTCGAACATTCTCTCCAGCAGGGTGTTGGTCTCGGCGCTCTGAACCTGCTGGCGGGTCACGAGCGGGGTCACCATATAGTTGGGATACTCCCGGGAGATGGCCCCCTTCTTTTCCAGACGCTTCAATACGATATAGGTCGTGCTCTTTTGCCACTCGTATTTTTCAAGGAAAGCCGCCGACAGGTCCGCCGCGATGCAGGGGCCATGTTCCCACAGATATTCCATGAGCATAAGCTCTGAATCAAATAGTTTGGTCTCGTCCATTCTGTTCCTCCGTTTCCTTAATTTTGCTACAATAAAATATAAGTATAGTGTATCGCTTTATCGGCGTTTCGTCAAGTAAAACCGGCGGCAGACGGCAACATCACCAACACCGCGGACCGCTTTTTGCCAAAAGCGCTGAATTTCGTCTCGCTCGATTGCCAGAAATTTCGAACAGCGGTATAATGCAGCCAGGGGGAAACCGAAAATAGAAAAATGGTTTCCAAAGACCGGAACACGCGCGAAGGAGGGAGAGAATGGAACTGTACGAACGCTGCCTGGAAAAAACGATGGAACTGGTTTCCGAGCAGGGCACCCACTTCACCATGAGTGGGCTGGCCACCGCGCTGGGGGTCAGCAAAAAGACCCTGTACCAGATGTTCGACAGCAAGGAGGAACTGCTGGTGGCGGTGGCCGAGCACGGTTTTGCCCAGATCAAGCGGTGCGAGCAGCAGGTGCTGCGCGATCCGACCCTCACCCTGACCGAGAAGATCCGGCGGCTGGTCATCGTGCTGCCGGAGCAGTACCAGAAGGTGGACTGGTACCGGATCGAGGTGGTGGCGGAAAAGTACCCCGCCGTCTACCGGTGCATCCGCCGCCATCTGGAAACCGGCTGGGAACCCACCCTGGCCCTGCTGCAGCAGGGGATCGACGAGGGGGTGCTGGCCCCGTTTTCCCTGCCGGTGTTCCAGGGAATGGTCATCGGCAGTATGGAGTATTTCCTCACTGCGCCCGCGTTTCCCCAGAGCGGCATGACCTACCAGCAGGCGCTGGACGCCATGATGGAGATCCTCATGAAAGGCATGGAACGGAGGAATTGACCGATGCGATACCCCATGAACGACAACTGGCTGTTTACCCCCCGCTACACCGAGGCGCTGCGCCAGCTGGCGCCCGGAGCGCCGCCGGCCGGGCTGGAACCGGTGCGCATCCCCCACACAGTGGCGCTGCTGCCGGTCAACGGATTTTCCGAGCAGGAGTACCAGAAAGAATCCGGCTACCTGCACGCCCTCACCCCGCCGCCGGCCTGGCAGGGACGCCGGGTGCGGCTGCGGTTCGGCGCGGCGGCGCACCAGGCGGAGGTGTTTTTGAACGGGGAATCCCTCTGCGTCCATTCCGGCGGCTACACTGCCTTTACCGTGGACCTGACCGAACATCTCCGGTTCGGGCAGCCCAACTGGATCCTGGTGCGGGTGGACAGCCGGGAAACCTTGAATTTCCCGCCCTTCGGCAACGCCATCGACTACATGACCTTTGGCGGGCTGTACCGGGCGGTCACCCTGGAGGTGAGCGGCCCGGCGCTACTGGAGGATGTGTTTGTGCACGGCGGCGCGGACCGAACCCTGACCGTCCAGTGCCGCGGTGTGGATGCGGAGGGCTGTACCCTGCGCGTCCGGGTGAGCGACGACCAGGGCGGGGAACTCTGGCACACCGAGCAGCCCTTCGCCGCCACGATCACCGCCCCGGTGCCCCGCGCGCCGCTCTGGAGCCCGCAGGATCCCCGGCTATGCACCGCTGTGCTGGAGTTGTACCGGGGCGAAGAGCGGATGGACAGCCAGACGGTGCGGTTCGGGTTCCGCACGGTGGATTTCCGGGCGGACGGGTTGTATCTCAACGGAAGCAAATTCCGCATGCGGGGGCTGGACCGGCACCAGAGCTGGCCCTATATGGGGTACGCGGTGCCCGACCGGGCCCAGGCGCTGGACGCGGATATTCTGAAAACGGAACTGGGCTGCAACGCGGTGCGCACCAGCCACTACCCCCAGAGCCACGCGTTTCTGGACCGGTGCGACGAACTGGGCCTGCTGGTGTTCACCGAGATGCCCGGCTGGCAGCACATCGGTGATGAGGCGTGGAAGGACCAGGCGGTGGAGATGGTGCGGGAGATGGTGGTGCAGTATCGCAACCATCCCAGCATCGTTTTGTGGGGGGTGCGGATCAACGAGAGCCCCGATGACGACGCGTTCTACTGCCGCACCAACGACCTGGCTCACGAACTGGACCCCACCCGGCCCACCGGCGGGGTGCGCAATTTCAAGAAAAGCCACCTGCTGGAGGATGTGTACACCTACAACGATTTCGTGCATAACGGCACAAACCGGGGCTGCGACCCCAAGCGCAAGGTCACGCCGGACCCTGCCAAAGGCTACCTGATCTCGGAGCATAACGGGCACATGTTCCCCACCAAAAGTTTCGACTGGGAGGGCAAGCGGCTGGAACACGCCCTGCGCCACGCCCGGGTGCTGAACGACGCGGCCGCCCAGCCGGATATCGCGGGCTGTTTCGGCTGGTGCATGTTCGACTACAATACCCACCGGGATTTCGGCAGCGGCGACCGGGTGTGCTACCACGGGGTGATGGATCTGTTCCGCAACCCCAAGCTGGCCGCCGCGGTCTACGCGGCCGAGGGCTGTGAGGAGAACGTGCTGCAGATCAGCAGCACCATGGACATCGGGGAACATCCCGGCAGCGACCTGGGCACGGTATACGCTTTCACTAACGCGGACGCGGTGCGGCTGTACCGGAACGGCGAACTGGTCAACGAGTTCCGCCCCGGCAAGGAATACCCGCAGATGGCCCACCCGCCCATCGCCATCGACGACCGGATCGGCAATCAGCTGGAGAAAAAGGAGGGCTTTTCCCCGCGGGTGGCGGCCCAGGTGCGGGCGTGCCTGCTGGCGGCCGCCCGGTACGGCGTGGGCGCACTGCCGCCCCGGATCCTGCTGCTGGCGGCCAAGCTGATGCTGGTGAACCGGATCACCTACCAGCAGGCGGTGGACCTGTTTGGCAGGTATGTGGCCGGCTGGGGCGAGATCGCCACCAGCTGGCGGTTTGAAGCCATCCGGGACGGCCGGACGGTGGCGCAGGTGGTCCGGGAACCGATGCAGACAGTGCGGCTGGATGTACAGACCGATACCCATACCCTGACCGAGCGGGACACCTGGGATATGGCCACTATCCGCATCCGGGCGGTGGACCAGAACGGAGGTCTCCTGCCCTTTGTCAGCCGGGCTGTGACCCTGACCTTGACCGGGGACGCGGAACTGGTCGGCCCGGCGGCGTTGCCGCTGGCCGGAGGCATGATCGGGACCTATCTGCGCACCGGCGGGCGGGCAGGCCAGGCGGAACTGACCGTGAGTGCCGCCGGCATGGAGCCGGTGACCTTGAACTTTACGATTCAGAAAGTGGGGGATTGTGATGCAACGCAAGTTACGGCAGACTGTTAGTTTCGGAATCGGTGCTGTGGGCAAGGATATGGTCTATGCCCTGGTGTCCGGGTTTATCCTCTATTACTACAACACCGTTTTGGGGATCAGCGGCACCTTTACCGGCATCATGATGATGGCGGCCCGGGTGTTCGACGCCTTCAACGACCCGCTCATGGGGGTCATTGTGGAAAAGACCAGCACCCGCTTTGGCCGATATCGGCCCTGGATCCTGACCGGCACCGTGACCAACGCGCTGGTGCTGTACGGGATGTTCGCCATGCCGGAAAGCATCACCGGCCTGCCCATGCTGGTCTACGCCACGGTGGCGTATGTGCTGTGGGGCGTGACCTACACCATGATGGACATCCCCTTCTGGAGCATGATCCCCGCCCTGACCGGCGCGGGCAAAGAGCGGGAGAACCTGTCGGTGATCGGGCGCACCTGTTCCAGCGTGGGCTACGCGGTGCCCACCATCCTGACCATGCTGGTCGTGGTGCGGATCGGCACCGGCGAGCGGCAGGGCTTCGCCCTGTTTGCCGCCGCCATCGCGGTGCTGTTTGTGGTCACCGAGCTGATCTGCGTGTTGGGCATCCGAGAAAAAGCAGTCTCCACCGGCAAGGCGGCCACTGTGCGGGAGATGTTCGGCGCCCTCTTTGCCAACGATCAGGCGATGGTGGTGGTCGTGGGCATCATCCTGTTCAACGCCTCCCTCTACCTGACCACCCAGCTGGCCCTCTATTTCTTCAAGTATGACATCGGCAACAGCGACCTGTACAGCCTGTTCGGCACCATCGGCGGGGTGGGCCAGATCCTGAGTATGGTCAGCCTGCCGCTGCTGCGCCGCCGCTGGAGCAGCAAATCCATCCTGACCGGCGCCATCGGGGTCACCATCGCCGGGTATGCCTTCCTGTTTGTGCTGGGCAGCCTGGGCAGCGCCAACGTGCCGCTGCTGGGCGCGGCCGCCTTTATCATTTACATTGGCTTCGGGCTTGCCACCGTGCTCACCACCGTATTTCTGGCGGATTCGGTGGACTACGGCGAGTGGAAGACCGGCCAGCGCAACGAGAGTGTGATCTTCAGCATGCAGACCTTTGTGGTCAAGCTGGCCAGTGCCATCAGTGTGCTGGTGGCCGGCGTGGGGGTGGACGTGATCGGCCTGGACACCGAGGCCGCCACCCAGACCGCCGGCACCCTGCTGGGGCTGCGGGTGCTGATGATTCTGGTGCCCATCGCCGGGCTGCTGGTGTCCATCACCTATTTCCGTAAAAAGTATGCCCTGACCGAGGAGATGAACCGCCGCATCGCGGCCGAACTGAAGGAGCGTAGGAACTCATGATCCGAATCGAAGGCGATCTGTTCTGCCTGGAGACCAACCACACCGGCTACTACATGGCCCGCCGGGGCGCACTGCTGGAGCATCTGCACTATGGCGCGAAGATCCGGCCGGACCTGGCGGCGCTGCAGGAGAAGATGGGCACAGGCTACGGCACCGACGTGGTGGTGCCCGGCGCGGAGCCGGACTCGCTGCTGCATCTCTGCCTGGAACTCACCCCGGACGGCCGGGGGGATTTTCGGATGGGGATGGTCAGCGCCCGCTTTACCGACGGCAGCACCGTCTGCGACTGGACCTTCGCCGGGGCCGAGCGGCGGGACGAGCCGCTGCCGCCGGAGGGCCTGCCCGCGCCGGAGGGCGGGGCGGAGACCCTGGTCTGCAGCTTCACCACCACCAAAGGGCTGGAGGCGCAGCTGATCTACACCCTCTACCCGGCCTGCGACGTGATCACCCGCCGGCTGCGGCTGCGCAACGGGGGCGAAGAGCCGGTGGCCATCCTGCGCTGCCTGAGCAGCCAGCTGGATCTGCCCCGCAAGGGTTATACCCTCACCACCTTTACCGGCGCCTGGGCCCGGGAGCGCCATCCCCAGCCCGCCCCGCTCACCGAGGGGGCGCGGGAGTTCGGCAGCACCACCGGCAACTCCTCCCAGTACTGCAACCCCTTCTTTCTGCTGGCCGAGCCGGGCGCGGGGGAGGAATACGGCCGGGTCTACGGCTTCAACCTGATCTACAGCGGCAGCCATCTGGGCCGGGTGGAGACCGGCCCCTACGGCAAGACCCGGGTGCTGGCCGGCATCCAGCCGGAGCATTTCCAGTGGACGCTGGCCCCCGGCGAAACGCTGGACACCCCTGAGGCGGTGCTCACCGTCTCCCGGCGGGGGGCAAGGGGAGTCAGCCGGAACATGCACCGGTTTGTGCAGCAGCATATCGTCCGGGGCCCCTGGGCCCGGCGTCCCCGGCCGGTGCTGCTCAACAACTGGGAGGCCACCTATTTTGATTTTACCGAGAATAAGCTGCTGCGGCTGGCCAAAGAGGCCAAAAAGCTGGGGGTGGAGCTGTTCGTGCTGGACGACGGCTGGTTCGGCAAGCGGGATTCGGATACCTGCTCGCTGGGCGATTACACCGTGAACGCCAAAAAACTGCCCGGCGGCCTGGCGGGGCTGGGCCGCAAGCTGAACGAGATGGGGCTGGAGTTCGGGCTGTGGGTGGAGCCGGAGATGGTCAGCCCGGACAGCGAGCTCTACCGCGCCCACCCGGATTGGGCGGTACAGACCCCCGGGATCGCCCCGGCGTTGAGCCGCCATCAGCTGGTGCTGGATCTTTGCCGGCCCCCGGTGCAGGACTACCTGATCGGGCAGCTGAACGCCCTGCTGGACTCGGCGCCCATCCGGTATATCAAATGGGATATGAACCGGCACACCACCGATTGCTACAGCCCGGCGCTCACCGAACAGGGGCGGTTCGCCCTGTGCTGGATGCGGGGGCTCTACCGGGTGCTGGCCCAGGTCACCGCCGCCCATCCGGAGGTGCTGTTTGAAGGCTGTGCCAGCGGCGGCAACCGGTTCGATCTGGGCATATTGTGCTATATGCCCCAGATCTGGGCCAGCGACGATACCGACGCCTGGGAGCGGATGAAGATCCAGACCGGCACCGGTTACGGCTATCCCCAGAGCGTGATGGGCTGCCATGTGGCGGCTTCGCCCAACCACCAGACCCTGCGCACCTCCCAGCTGGAGGCGCGGTTCGATGTGGCGGCATTCGGCCTTTTGGGGTACGAGCTGGATGTGACCCGCCTTTCCCCGGCGGAGAAATCCGCCGTTGCCGCCCAGATCGCCTTTTATAAGGAGAACCGGGACCTGTTCCAGTTCGGGCGGCTGTACCGGCTGGAATCGCCCTTTTCACTGGGCCAGGGCGGGGAAGCCTGCGCCTGGATGGTGGTTTCGGAGGACAAGACCCGGGCGCTGGTGCTGGACGCGGTGGGCCGGATCGAGCCCAACAGCGAGACCCCGCCGCTGCGGCTGGCGGGGCTGGACCCGGCGCGGCTGTACCGGGTGGAATCCCGGCCCCAGAAGCTGGATATCCGGGACTTTGGCAGCCTGCTCAACACGGCGCTGCCGGTGAACCTGAACCCCGGCGGGCTGCTGGTCCACGCCGCCGCCGACCGGTATATGCTCTCCACCGAGACCGAGAGTTACACCGCCGCCGGCGATCTGCTGCTGGAGGCGGGGCTGCGTCGCAAAGCCCGCTTTGCCGGCACCGGCTACAACGACACGGTGCGGGTCATGCCGGACTATTCCGCCCGCATCTATCGGCTGACCGCTCTGCCGCAGGCGCTGCCCGCGCCGGGACTGGCGAAATAAATCCAAAGAAACGCCGGGCCGCTGTTTTTTGAGCAGCGGCCCGGCGTTTTGTCTGTGATTTACAGGCTGAACTGAACGGCGCAGAATGCCGCGTAGATGACCAGCAGCACGATCCCCTGCACCCGGCTCAGCTTGCCGCCCCGCGCCAGGGCCGGCACCGTGAGCAGCAGCATCACCGCGAACATCACCGGAATGTCCATCACCAGCGAGGCGTTGTGCCCGGCGATCAGGGAACTCTGGGGGATGCTGAAGGGGGCCAGCGTCACCGAGATGCCGCTCACCAGCACCAGGTTGAACAGGTTCGCCCCCACGATGTTGCCCAGGGAAAGGGCGCTGTGCCCCTTGACCAGGGAGGTGATGGCGGTGACCAGCTCCGGCAGCGAGGTGCCCAGCGCCACAAAGGTCAGGGCGATCACCGATTCCGGCACCCCCAGACCCTGGGCGATCAGGGTGCCGTTGTCCACCAGCAGATTGGCGCCGATGGCGATCAGGATCGCCCCCACCACCAGCCGGATCAGTTCACGGGAGAGCGGTTCGGTCTCGGCGGCCATTTCCGCCGGCGCCGCGCCGGCCGGTTTGCTGGTCATCTGGCGCACCGTCGTGAACATGTAGATCACGAACAGCGCCAGCAGGATCAGGCCGATGGCCCGGCTGAAATACCCGGTGGTGTAGGCAATGCCGGCATAGAACAGGGCCGCCAGGAAGAAGAAGGCCGCCGGCGTGCGCAGGCTTTTGGGGTCGATCCGGCCCGGCCGCACCGCCAGGGTGATGGCCGCGATCAGGGCGGTGTTGCAGATCACCGAGCCGATGGCGTTGCCGTAGGCGATCTCACCGTGGCCGCTCAGCGCCGAGGTGGCGGAGACCATCACCTCCGGCAGGGTGGTGCCGATGGACACCACCGTGGCGCCGATCAGCAGTTCCGGCAGATGGAACCGCCGGGCAATGCCGGTGGCGCCATCCACAAACCAGTCGCCGCCCTTGATGAGAAAGAGCAGGCCGACGCAAAACAGCAAAACAGGTACGAGCATGATTTTCTTCTCCTTTTCACGGGGCGTTCCCGGCCCCTGGGGCGGAAACGGAAGCCCGAAACTTGCCGCGGGTCCTTCCCGCGCAAAAAGTACGGGCTTGTTCCTATCCTATGAAGCGGTGCAGCCGTCTATACCCGTCCGCGGACAAGGGGGCGCAAAACGGCGACCGGATACTAGAATACCACAATGCTGTGGCAGGTTCAATAAGAATATAGACAAGAAGGGCTCCCTGGCTTTATAATAAGGAACCATATATGGAACCGTCGTCAGAAAACAACAAATTGTACCGGCGTGTTTCCTGCAAAGAGGGAAGACGCCAAGGGAAAGGAGAGGAACGGTATGGGGATCGGGACGGCTGCGGTCTCCCCCGGGGAAGAGGCCGGTCTGGCGCTGGCCTGCGCGCTGTACGAGCAGGGCGCCTGGGCGGAAAGTTACCGGCTTCTGCTGCGTCTGTCCGCGGCCGGGCGGCGCAGCGCGCCGCTGTTTTACAACCAGGCGCTCTGCCTGGAACAGGCAGGGCAGACCGAAAAAGCGGTAGCCTGCCTGGAAAAGGCGCTGGCCTGCCTCAAGGTGGCGAAACCGGAACGGGAAAAACCCTCCGGCGAGGAGGAAACGCTGCGGATTCTCTACGAAAAACAATGCGAACAGGCCGGGTACCGGTTTCCCATGCGGGAGGAGGAGGCGGCCTGCCTGCCCGCCTACGCGCGGGAGCGGGTGCTGCGTGTGCTGATCGACCTCTGCGCACGGCAAAAGGACGGCGCGCGGGTGCGCAGTCTGGCGGCTTCGCTGGCGGGCAAATCCTTTGCAAATCTGGAAAAAGCGCTGCAGGAAACCGCGAAGAAGGAGAGATAACGATGGATATCTTGGAGCTTTGGAAATCCTACGAAAAGGGCGCGGACCCTGACGACATCCTGCCCCTGTACCAACAGTGCCCGCTGCGCGCCAAAACGCGGGATTACGGCGAATTGAACCTGCTGCAGATTGCCTGCCAGAACGCCCATCCGGAGGCGGTCATCTGGCTGCTGGAGCAGGGGCTGAAACCGAACCAGGTATCCGGGTACGCGGATCTGCCCCTGTATCAGGTGGCAACAAAAGGGGGCTCGTTCGGCTATGTGCCCCGGAAAGGGGACGTCTACCGCACAACGCTGGCGCTGCTGGACGCGGGGGCGAACGCGCTGCGCCGGGATGGCTATGGCCGGTACTGCTTTCACCGGGCCGCGCAGAACGGCAACGTGGAGTTTTTGCGCGCGATGGGCGAGTGCGGCGTGCGGCTGGGCAAGACCGACCGGGACGGGAACACCGCGCTGCATCTGATCGCGGAATCCTATTATAACCCCCTGGAAGCGCTGGAGCGGGTGAAGCAGGAGATCGAGGACAAGCGCAACGAGGCTTCTCTGCCGGTCGAGCTGCGCAGCCCGGTCTTGATGGAAGAACTGGAACAGCGAAAAAGCGCTATTGAACAGGAGATGGAGGATCTGTTCCAGTGCGCCATAGTGCTGCTGGAAGCCGGGGTGGACCCGGAGGCGGAAAACGATATGCTCTGCACGGCCCACGCCATAGCGGTGCGGGCGGGCGCGAAAAAACTTGCGGCGCTGCTGGACGGCAGCTATGATCCCCAGGAGGATTCCCCGGAAAAGGAAAAGAAGGTCGCGGCGGGCGGCATGACCCTGCACGAGGCGGTGCGCAAGAGCGACGCGGAGGCGGTGCGCGCGCTGGTGGAGATGGGCTCGGACCTGAACGGCACGGACGCATCGGGGCGTACCCCGCTGATCTACGCCGCCAAGAGCGGCCGCAGCGAGGCGTGCCGTTTCCTGGTGGAACTGGGGGCGGACAAGAACCTGGCCGACGAGGAAGGGCACAACGCGTTTGACTACGCGGTCTCCAACGGGATGCGGGACGTGATCGCGCTGCTGGAGGATACCCAGCGCTCCACCGACAACGAGGGCAACACCTCGCTGCATCAGGCCTGCTACCAGAACCAGACCGAGGTGGTCGAGGCGCTGATCCGCGCGGGCGGGGTGGACCTGGACGCGCCCAACGACGCGGGCGAGACCCCGCTGCTGCTGGCCTGCCAGAACCAGAACGTGTACCTGGCGGAGATCCTGCTCAAAGCGGGGGCGGATCCCAACCGCAAGCTGCTGGACGGCTCCTCGCCGCTGCACTACGCGGCGGAGGCGGGCAACGATCCCATTGCCCGGGCGCTGCTGGCGGGCGGCGCGGACTGCAACCTGCGCAACCTGGACGGCGAGACCCCGCTGATCCTGGCGGCCCGGGAGGGGCGCAACGATATGACGGCGCTGCTCATCGAAAACGGCGCGGACGTGAACCTGACCGACAATCTGCAGTTCAGCGCGCTGCACTACGCCACCGAAAACGACTTTACCGAGATCGTGGAGCAGCTTTTGATGGCCGGCGCGGAGGTCTGACAGGCGGCAAAGCCGCTGCGGGCGGAAAATTTTACCGGTTCTCCCTTGCGCGTGGCGGGTTTTGCGGTATAATAAAAGCAGAATGAATGGGAAGAGAAGGTGGAATGTATGCTCGGTCTATCCGGTATCAACGGGGGCGGGTCCCTCGCCAGCTGGCAGTTGGCGGCCAGTGCCGGCCAAAGAGGGCCGATCGCCGTATCCCGTTCTCAGCCGCAGGCTACCGACCGGCCGGTGACCCCGGTCGCCGCAGTTTCCCCGGTCAGCCGCGAACAGCCCAGCGCCGTCACACTGACCGGCGCGGCCGCCGCCGCGACCTATCGGGAGGGGGCGGACCCGGCCGAGATGTCGGTGCGGGGCCGTATCCAGTATTTGAGCCCGGATCAGCTGGAGGCGGAGGTGCAGAAATCCAAGTCCGCCCAGGAGGTCATGGAGGAAGGCGAGTGCCAGACCTGCAAGGAGCGGAAGTATCAGGACGGTTCCAACGATCCGGGGGTGTCCTTCAAGACGCCCACCAACGTGGCCCCGGAACTGGCGGCCTCCGCGGTGCGCGGGCATGAGCAGGAGCATGTGGGCCGCGAACAGGCCAAAGCCCAGCGGGAAGGCCGGGAGGTGGTCTCCCAGTCGGTGACCTACCACACGGCCATCTGCCCGGAATGCGGCAAGGTCTATGTGTCCGGCGGCACCACCCGCACCACTACCCGGGCGGTGGCGGAGCAGCCGGCGCAGGACAGCGCCGACCAGGGCGCCCGCGCCCCCTTCAGCGCCGTGGCGTAACAGTGTTGTGATACAAAGGAAGCCCGGAAGGCGTTCGCCTTCCGGGCTCCTTTTTGCGCTGCCGTCAGGGCAGCCGCGCGTTTTCGGTATGCTGCCGGTAAAACCGGTACGCCGCCACACACAGCAGGATCTGGGCCACCGAGGAGATGGGGGTGCCCAGGCCGATGTGAAACAGCGAGGCGTTCTCCATCCGGCTCATGAGATAGACGGCGGGGATCCGCACGCAAAACGCACCCACGACCCCCTGCACCATAACGAACATGGTTTTTCCACAGCCGTTGAAGTAGCCGATGAAGCAGAACAGAACGGCCGTCAGCAGGCAGTCGATGGCGTAGGCTTTCAGGTAGTCATGGGCAAAGGCGATCACCTGTTCCTCACCGGAGAAGATAGCGGCCAGCCGGTCCCCGGCCAGAAAGGCGACGGCCCCCATCACAAGCCCGGCCACAAGCGCTGTCCTGATGCCGTAGAACAAAGCCTTGCGGGAACGGTCCGGTTTGCCGGCGCCGTTGTTCTGTGCCACAAAAGCGGAGATGGACTGCATATAGGCGGAGGCGACCAGCATCAGGAACACGCAGACCTTTTCGGCAACCCCTACCGCGGCGGACTCCATGACCCCCATCCCGTTGACCAGCACCTGGATAAAGAGAAAGGAAAACTGCACCAGCATTTCCTGCAGCGCGATGGGCCCCCCCACAAGAAGGATCTTTTTCAGACAGAGCGGGTCAAACCGGATATAGGCCAGGGAAAAGGAAAAGGGAAGATCCCGTTTGCGGATCAGATAAAGGGACCAGACCACGCTGACGGCCTGGGCAAGCACGGTGGCGATGGCGGCGCCGGCGGCCCCCATGCCAAAACCCGCCACCAGCAGCAGATCGCCCAGAATGTTGAACACGCAGGCGATCGCCACCGTGAGCAGCGGGGTGCGGGAATCCCCGATCCCCCGAAAAACCGCGCCGATCACATTGTAGGCGGTGATGAACACGGTGCCGATGCCGCAGATCCGCACATAGCGGCTGGTCTGCGCGAAAGCCTCGGCCGGCGCGTGCATGGCCGCGGCCAGATTGTCACTGAACGGCACCACCAGCGCCGTCACCAGAACCGCCAGCGCTGCAAAGACGGCGATGCCGGTGCCGATGCCCCGCCCGGCCTGATCCGGCCTTCCGCTGCCGATGCAGGTGCCCACAAAAACGGTCACCCCCATGGTCAACCCGGTGATCACCAGGGTGATCATGTTGAACAGCTGGCTGCCGGAGGCCACGCCGGACTGCTCGTAGGTGTTGGCGAACTGGCCCACGATGATCAGATCCGCCGCGCCGTACATGGCCTGCAGAAAGAGAGCCAGCAGGACGGGGAAGGCAAAGGTGATCAGAGATTTGAGAATGTTTCCCCGGAGCAAACCCGGTTGGTTAGGCTGGTTCATAGGATCCTCCTTCGTATGGCTAACGGCTGGCCTGCGCGCCGCCGCAAAAAAAGAGCCGGATAAGAACAGCAGGGGTTTCACCTGCCATCTTATCCAGCTCGCAACCTCAGACGTGTTGCTCACCCTCCGATGAACGAGACCAGTATACCAGATCGCTTGCCAAACGTCAACGCTGTGCCCCGGCGAGAAAATTGCGCAGCATGGCAGGGCCGTCGGGGGTCAGGATGGATTCCGGATGGAACTGTACGCCGAAGATCGGCCGTTCCCGATGCTGCACCGCCATGATCTCCCCGTCGGCGGTGCGGGCGGTCACCTTCAGACAGGACGGGAGCGTGTCGGGATCGGCGGCCAGGGAGTGGTACCGGGCCACCGGGACCGTCGCCGGGCATCCCCGGAACAGAGGGCAGTCCGGGTCCAGCTGAACCTGCGACTGCTTGCCGTGCATCAGTTCCCGGGCGTAGCCGATGGTGGCCCCGAAAGCCGCGCAGATGGCCTGATGCCCCAGGCAGACCCCCAGAATGGGGATCTCGCCGCCCAGTTCGGTCACCACATCCTGGATGATCTCCGCGTCCTCGGGCCGGCCCGGCCCGGGGGAGAGCAGGATGCGCCGGGGGGCGAGATCCCGGATCTGCGCCACCGACAGCTCGTCGTTGCGGATGACCCGGATATCCGGCTCGATGGCGCCCACCAGCTGGTAGAGATTGTAGGAAAAGCTGTCGTAGTTGTCGATCAACAGGATCATACCTCCACCTCCTGGGCCAGTTCCAGCGCCCGCAAAGCGGCGCGGGCCTTGTTCAGACATTCCTCGTATTCCTTTTCCGGCACCGAGTCGGCCACAATCCCGGCCCCGCTGCGCACAAACACCCGACCGTTTTTCTGGTAGGCGATGCGGATGGCAATGCAGGTGTCCATATTGCCGGTGAAGTCGATGTACCCGATCGCGCCGCCGTAGATGCCCCGATTGTTGTTCTCCAGTTCCGCGATCAGCTGGCAGGCCCGGATCTTGGGCGCGCCGGACAGGGTCCCGGCGGGGAGCACCGCCTGGATGGCGTCCAGCGCGTCCTTGTCGGCGCGGATCTCGCCCCGCACGGTGGAGCCAATGTGCATCACATGGGAAAAGCGCTCAATGGTGTGGAATTTCTCCACCTGCACGGTGCCGAACCGGCTGATCTTGCCCAGATCGTTCCGGCCCAGGTCCACCAGCATGTTGTGTTCGGCCAGTTCCTTTTCGTCCGCCAGCAGTTCCGCCTCCAGGGCGCAGTCCTCCGCCTCGGTCTTGCCCCGGGGCCGGGTGCCCGCCAGGGGAAAGGTGTGCAGCACGCCGCTTTCCAGCTTCACCAGCGTTTCGGGGGACGCGCCCGCCACCTCCACGTCGGTGCCGGAAAAATAAAACATGTAGGGGGAGGGGTTCAAAGTGCGCAGCACCCGATATGCGTTGAGCAGACTGCCCGAAAAGGGGGCCGACAGGCGATTGGAGAGAACGATCTGGAAGATATCGCCCTCCCGGATGGGGTGCTTGGCCTGTTCCACCATGCGGCAGAACCGTTCCCGGTCAAACAGCGGCTGTACCTCGCCCAGCCGCCGCCCGGCCGGCTCCTGCTTCTTTTCGCCCCGGCGCAGCAGATCCGCCAGCTGTTCCAGTTCCAGCACCGCCTTGTTGTAGCCGGTCTCCGGCTCGTCCAGGAACATGTTGACCATCAGCACCAGCTTTTGCCGCAGATGGTCAAAGGCGATGACCTTGTCAAACAGCATCAGGTCCAGATCCCGGAACGCCTCGCTGTCCTCCACCTGGATGCGGGCGGCGGGTTCGCTGTATCCCAGATAGTCGTAGGCGAAATACCCCACCAGCCCGCCGGTAAAGGGCGGGAGATAGTCAAACCGGGGGCTCCGGTGTTCCGCCAGGATCTGCCGCAGGCAGGCGGTGGGATCCTCGGTGTCAAACGCCAGGCTGCCCACCTGCATCCGCCCGTCCCGGCAGGTGATCTCCAGCTTGGGGTCAAACCCCAGAAAGGTGTAACGCCCCCAGGTCTCGTCGATCGCCGCCGATTCCAGCAGGTAGCAGTGGGCGGATACGCGTTTCAGCACCCGCAGCGCCTCGATGGGTGTGATAAAATCGGACAGAATTTCGCCGCTTACCGGCAGGACCCGATAGGCCCCGCCGGAAGCGATCTCTTCCACTTGACTGCGTGTGGGCAGAATCTGCATGGTCAGCACCTCCTGATACAAGTATGCTCCTGGCGTTTCTGCCAGGAGCATAAAAAATGCCCTTGACAGAACTTCGGTCTGTCAAGGACGAATAAAACCCTTATCCGCGGTGCCACCTTGATTCACGGCATGACCCGTGCGCTTGGCGGGATACCAACATATCCCCGGCAACTGACGTATGCCCTCACGTCGCAGAATACTTTGCGGCTGCCCGAATTTGACTGCGCCCTCGGCGGTCCATTTGACAAGGTGTTTCTTGCCTGATTCTCAGCAGCGCAGGCTCTCTGTAAAGGCATCCAGGTCGTTATCTCCGCTTCAACGGTTTATCTTGTTGAATTTTCCTCACTATACCATGTTGCGCGCGGCTTGTCAAGAAAAATCGCGGCCGGTTTGCGTGGTCACAGCATGGCGTTGAAGTCGGCCATGGCCTGCGCGATCTTCAGCTGCTGGGGGCACACGGCCTCGCAGCTGTGGCAGCCGATGCAGGCGCTGGGGCGCTTGTCCTCCGGGATCTCGGCAAAGGTCTCGGGGACGCGGAAACCGCCGTCGGCCCGCCGGGCTTCGTTGTAGATCGCCAGCAGGTGGGGGATATCCAGCCCCTGCGGGCAATGGCTGGTGCAGTACCGGCAGCTGGTGCAGGCCAGCGCCTTGGGATCGGTCATCTCCTTGCCCAGGGCCAGCAGACGGTCCCATTCCTGCTGGGTCAGGGGATCCTCCACCGAGAAGGTGGCCAGGTTGTCCTGCAGCTGCGCCAGGTTGGACATGCCGGACAGGATCATCGTGACCGAGGGGATGCGCTGCACAAACCGGAACGCCCAGGCGGGGATGGGCCGCTGCGGCGCCATGGCCCGCAGTACTGCGGCTGCCGTCTCGCTCAGGCGGGCCAGCCGCCCGCCGCGAAGCGGCTCCATCACCCAGACGGGGATGTGGTAGGGCTGCAGCATATCCACCTTTTCTTTGCCGTCCCGGTAGGTCCAGTCGATGTAATTGAGCTGAAGCTGGCAGAACTCCAGGTGTTCCCCGTATGCTTCCAGGAAACGCTTGAGCACCGGCAGTTTCCCGTGGCAGGAGAAGCCCAGATGCCGGATGCGCCCGTTCTTCTTCTGTTCCAGCAGGTAGTCCATGACCCCATAGTGCGGATCCAGATAGCCGTCGATGTTCGCCTCGCACACATTGTGGAACAGGTAAAAATCGAAGTAGTCCACCTGGCATTTCCGCAGCTGTTCCTCAAAGATCTCCTGGACCTTGCTCATGTTTTCCAGGTCGAATCCGGGGAACTTGTCGGCCAGATAGAACTTGTCCCGGGGATAGGCCGACAGGGCCTTGCCGATCGCCCGCTCGGAGTTGCCGCCGTGATAGGCCCAGGCGGTGTCGTAGTAGTTGACGCCCTGCTCCATGGCCAGGGCGACCATCTCCTCCACAGCGGCCTGGTCCACCACAGCGTCGTCGCCGTTGATCACGGGCAGGCGCATGCAGCCCAATCCCAGAAGGGACAGCTGTTTTCCTTGAAATTCCTTGCGCAGCAATGGGATCCACTCCTTGTTTTTTTATTTCGCAGCCTCATTGATGCAGCGCAGCGCGTTCAGGCTGCGGGGGTAGCCGATGTAGGGCAAACACTGGGATACTACATCAATGAGAAACGCCTTGTCATTGCCCAGACGCAGGTTGGCCGCGGCGTGGCTGATCAGCTGCGGTTCGCAGCCTCCCTGGGCGGCCAGAAAACAGAAGGTGATCAGTTCCCGCTGCCGGTAATCCAGCCCGCCCCGGGTGTAGTAATCCCCGAAGCAGTTGCCGGCCAGCCAGCGGTTGATGTGGCGGCTCTCCTGCGGGCCGCTGTTCTGAAATCCGCGCATCTGCTCGCCAAAAATCTCCACCTGCGCCTGATTGCCCGCCTCGATCCGGGTGTCCGGGTCGGTGGTCGCCTGCCCCGGAAGAGGCAGCGCCACGCCCTGCTCTGTCAGCACGGCGTTGACCGCCTGCAAAAAGGGCAGCACCCGGCCCAGACCCAGATACGCGGTCCCCTGGTAGACCAGTTCCTTGATCTCCACGGGGGTCATGCCGCTGTGCAGCGCGGCTGGAACCAGCGCGCGGAAGGTATCCTTGCCCTGGCATCCCATCAGGGTAGCCAGGATGGCCAAAATCCGGGTCTTTTCGTCTAGCTTGCTTTCACGAATCACCTCGTCAAAGGTAAAGCGGGAAAAAAGCCCGGAAAATTCCGGGTCGTTCGCCTCCAGCCCGAGCGCGGACCGGAACGAGGAATACGCGCCGGATGGCGCCGAATATTCGGATGATTTCATAGGGCAGTCTCCTTATTTTTTCGATTATACCACAAGAGTGACCAACTTTGTAAGAAAAAATTGCACGGTTCGTAAAGATTCGGGCCGTCCAGCGGCTAAGCAGGCGTTCATATCGGTTGCCGCATCAAAGCGCTGGACCTCCCTCCACCGGGCTTCTTCCGCCCACCCGGGCGCGGACGAATCCTCGGTGGCAAATGTGCCGGACTGTTCTGGCGGGACCGGAGCGGAATCGCTCAGGGATGCGGTTTGCACGCAGGCGGTCAGCGCGCAGGCAAAGAGCAAAACGGTCAATCGGGCCAACATTCGTTTCATGGCAGCATATCTCCTGTTCAACGCTGGTTTTTTCGGATCTCGTGGCGCAGATAGTCCAGCCGCTGCAGCTGACGCTCTTTGAAATGGATCTCGTCCAGCGCGGCGACGCGCTTGGCTTCCAGCATGCGCAGACGCTGCGCGCCGGTGGATTCCCCTTCCAGCAGAAGCCGCATATAGAGTTCCGCCTCCTCACTGGAGAATCCGATGTCGTGCAGGGTCATAATGGTGCTGAGCCTCTCCAGATCCAGATCGTCGTATTGCCAGTGGCCCATCACCTTCTTTACCGCGCCGCAAAGCCCCCAACTCTCGTATTCCCGCAGAATCTGCAGGGGAATCTGATAGCGTTCGCTTGCTTCCTGTATGGTCATATCGCAGCCTCCCAAAGTAAAATGCGGCTGTCCTTTTGGGACACCCACATTCTAAAACCTTTTTTCTGGTATGTCTAATGCTTATTTCGGATGGCGATACATAGATAACAGGCATTTTTGTTTTGCCGAATGAATGCCGCCAGAAATACCCAAAAGGAATGAATCGGGATAGAAAACGGGTATTTTACATTTCTGCACCCGGAACGTACAATAAGGGCAAGAGAAACCGGCGAGCCGGTGTGTACCGGTGGCCGGAACGCTGAGGTGAAGAAGGATGAAATACACAAAACTGGGCCGATCCGATCTGACGGTCTCCCGCATCTGCCTGGGCTGCATGGGATTTGGCGACGCGCAAAGCGGGCAGCACTCCTGGACGCTGGACGAGACAAATTCCCGGGCGATCATCCGGCGCAGCCTGGAATTGGGCGTCAACTTTTTTGACACGGCGATCGCCTACCAGGGCGGCACCAGCGAGCAGTATCTGGGGCGGGCGCTGCAGGATTTTGCCCGGCGGGACCAGGTGGTGGTGGCCACCAAATTCCTGCCCCGCACCAACGAGGGGATCGCGGCGGGGATCAGTGGGCAGGAGCACATCCGCCGCATGCTGGAGAAAAGCCTGCAAAATCTGGGAATGGACTATGTGGACCTGTACATCTACCACATGTGGGACTACCAGACGCCCCTCTATGATATCCTGGATGGGCTGAACCGGGCGGTCCAGGCGGGAAAAGTCCGGTATATCGGCATCTCCAACTGCTTTGCCTGGCAGCTGTGCAAGGCCAACGCGCTGGCGGACAAGGAGGGCTTTGCCCGTTTTGTCTCGGTGCAGGGGCACTACAACCTGATCTTTCGGGAGGAGGAGCGGGAGATGGCGCCTTATTGCCGGGAGGAGAACATCGCCATGACGCCCTACAGCGCGCTGGCCGGCGGCCGGCTGTCCAAGCATCCCGGGGAGACCTCCCGGCGGCTGCGGGAAGACAGCTATGCCCGGTTCAAGTATGACGCGGCCCAGGATCAGGACGCGCCCATCCTGGACCGGGTGGCCGAACTGGCGGAGCGGCGGGGCGTGTCCATGACCGAGATCGCGCTGGCATGGCTGCTCACAAAGGTCACGGCCCCGGTGGTGGGGGCCACCAAGCTGTCGCAGATCGAGGGCGCCGCGAAAGCGACCGACCTGGAACTGACGGCGCAGGAGTGCGCCTACCTGGAAGAACTCTATACCCCGCATCCGCTGGTGGGGGTCATGGCGCAGAATACGGCCGCCACCGCCCAAAAGGAACATGTCTGGTCCGCGGCTGATTCCAGGCGGAACCACTGACCCGGCGAGCGAAGAAAAGAGGCCTACCGGCACGACAAAACCCCGGCGTATGCACAGCGCACACGCCGGGGTTTTCTAGCAACGATTTTAGGATTTCCTCAATATTTTCCGCTGTCGCCCATCGCCTCGTGTTCCGGCTTATCGAAGACAGTCGGAGCGGTGTGATGATCATTCCCAACGGAATCCTCAAGCTGGAAATGAGCGATCTGCTGGCGCATCATGGCGGCCTGACCGGACAATTCCTCGCTGGCGGCGGCACTTTCTTCCGCCGTAGCGGAGTTGGTCTGCACCACGCTGGAGATCTGGTTCACCCCGTTGGCGATCTCACCCAGCTGATGGGCCTGGGCCCGGTAGGTCTCGGCCACGGTGTGGATGGTGCTCACGATCTGGTGGGTGCCGTCGGCCACGACAGCCAGGCTGTCGGCGGCGGTCTGGGTCAGTTCCTCCCCATGCTGGACGGCCTGAATGGAATTCTCGATCAGTTCGTTGGTGCGCTTGGCGGCCTCGGCGCTCTTGCTGGCCAGGCTGCGCACTTCATCGGCCACCACCGCGAAGCCCTTGCCGGCGGAACCCGCGCGGGCGGCCTCCACCGCGGCGTTCAGAGCCAGAATGTTGGTCTGGAACGCGATGTCATCGATGGTCTTGATGATGCCCCGGATGGCGTTGGACTGGGTGCTGATGTCCGCCATGGCATGGCGCACCATCTCCATCTGCTGGTTGCTCTTTTCCACTTCATCCTGAATATTGGACAGGAACTTTCCGGCCTCCACTGCCTGGTCAGCTTCGTCGGTGGCCTGGCTGGACAGATCCTGAATGGAAGAGGACAGCTCTTCAACAGAAGAAGCCTGCTCGGTGGCTCCCTGGGCCAGGGCCTGGGCGCCGGTGGCGATCTGGTCCGCTCCGGCGTTTACCTGCTCCGCCGACCGGGCGATGGAGGTTATAGTCTCGGTCAGGGCGCTCTGAATGTTCAGCAGCGCGTCCTTCAGCCTAGCGAATTCCCCTACATAGGTCTGCCGCAGGGCAAAGGACAGGTTGCCCTGCCCGATCTGCCCCAATACGGAGGAGACCTCGTCGATGTAGTCGATATACTCTTTCAGGCGCTCCACGATGCGGGCCACATTTCCGCCCAGTTCGCTGACCTCGTCCCGACCCCGGGCATCCACCGTCACATCCAGTTCTCCGTCGGCCAGCTGCCCTACCGCTACATTCAGCCGCTTCAGAGGACGGGTAATGGAAAGGGCGATCACTGCGCAGATGGCCGCCAGCAGTACGGCGCACACCACGATGCCCGCCACCAGGATGCGGATAACGGAGTTGGTGTAGGAGGCAAACTCCGCCTGGGGCAGGGTCCCCAGCATCGTGTAACCGATGGCGTCAATGACGGTGCTGCTGCCGTAGTACGGGGTCCCGTTGACGGTATAGGGCATGGCGTCGTGGTTCTCCCCGCTCTCCAGCACGCTGAGCATATCGGAGGAGTAACCGGCGTCTGCCAGGTTGGTGTTAATCAGAGCGCTGTCCGGGGTGTACAGGATCAGGCCGTTGCTGTCGTACAGGGTGATGTAGCCGGTGTTGCCCACCTTGACTTCGCTCAGCGTCTGGCTCAGCATATTCAGGCTCAGGTCGATGCCCACGATACCCTGAATCTGCCCGTTCACAAAAACCGGGCTGGCCACCGTCACCATCAGGCCGTTGTTGTTGGCGCTCTCGTAGGCTCCGGAGACCGCGCTGCCCTGCTTTTCCATGACCGCGCTGTACCACTCCCGGGTGCTGTAGTCCAGTTCCTGGGCGCTGTACAGACGGGTATCGTACTGCAGGGTCTCGCCCGTCCTGAACTTGCACAGCCAGATGCAGTCCACGTTCGACTGGTTATCCTGCCGCAGCTGGGACATGGTGTTCAGCAGTTCCTGGTACCCCACGGAGGTAGTGATGTCTCCCTCGGTGTCCTCCATCACCATGTCCCGCACCAGCTGGGAGCCTGCCACCCCCTCGGCAATGCCGAAATAACGCTCAAAAAAAGCGTCCACCTGGCCGGCCGCGGCCAGAGCACTGGCGTCCAGCTGGTCGCTCATTACCTGGTCGACGGTGCCGGAAATCTGGTTGCTCAAAAACAGACCCATGACCAAAAGAACCACAAACAGGGGGACCAAAATGCCCAGCAGCATCTTAGGCGTAATGCCGAACTTGATCCCTTTCTGGACGGTGGCTGATCCCATCCCCGCTTGATTCACGCTTTTTTTCATGACATTTCCCTCACATTCATCCCTGCCATGTTTCAAGGCAGCAGATTGCTACTTTATATAAAGTATATCGACTATTTTCGCCCCTAAAAAAATAGTTGTCGCAGGTTTTGGCGAAAATCTATATTTTCGCCAAAAAAACAGGTGGCATGGAAAATGAGGGATGGTACAATGTTATACATTCCGATACAAAAGTGACCGACCGTGGGGAAATACCCGTTGGGGGTTATTCGGGGTAGGGCTCCTCCTCCGCAAAAACCCCAGCAGATCGAATCCATCGCCCCGGATCAACCGTTGGCCGTTCTCATCCGTGCTGTCCTGGGGCTGAAAGGTCAGCACCGGGCCCTGGTCGGTGAGCAGGCGGTAGGGGGTGTTGCTCCAGGCCGGATGGCAGGCGGGAATGGGCAGCGGTACGACGAACTCCCACAGGGCGCGGTACAGGCGCCGCAACCCCAGCCGGTCCCCGCACAGATGGATGGGTACCGACAGGCTGTTGAGCAGCCAGAAGATCTGCGCCTGCCGCAGCTCCGTGTCCAGGGCAAAGACGGGAGGCCGGGAGGCGGTTTCGCTGCAGGCGGTCACGGTCAGGGCGGTGCGGAACCACCGGGGCAGCGAGGCAAAGCACAGAGGACCCGGTCGGGCAGCCGCACCCGGTAGGGGTCTGTCTCGTGGGGAACGCCGTCACACAGGGCCGTCAGTACCTGCCGGCAGGCCGGGGAGGAAAAGGCGCCCGCTTCCATCAGAGAGCAAAAGATCTCGGTGCGGGCGATCCCCAGCCCGGCGTCAGCCGAAAAAGGGTCGTAGGGGGTGGATTCCAGAGTGATCATGGGGATTCCTCCTGTTCAGCAGATGGGGCCGCGAAGTTGTCCCGGAGGTACGGGATATCACGGCTGTTTCAAGGCCCGTTTTTTCGATTCGCGCTGCCGCTTCATCCATGCCGCGGCGGCACCCGCGGGGAGTGTCTCAAGTATATAACCCAGGCGAAAAGCGCCGGCAAAATTTTCCCGAAAAACTTGATTCTTTCCCTGCGGCAGTGGTACAGTGGCAGTAACACAAAGAAAAAGAGGATGCGGCTATGGCAACACGCAATTCCAATCACAGCATCGACCGGTTTTTGCTGGTCACGGTACTGGGGTGGTATTACCGGGATTGTTACCTGTTCTTTGGCAGCCGGCAGGAATATCTGGCATGGGCAAAAAGCTGGAGCCAGGAGGAACAGGAATACTGGAACGAAAAAAGCATCATCCATACGGTTATGGTGTACCGGGCCATGAATGTCTGCTTGCGGGAGGCCGACGGAGATCGGCTGCACCGGAACCCGGCTCAGGGCTGGAACTCGCCGCCGGGGCCACGCAGACAGAGGTGGAAGCACAGTCCTACCAAAAACTGAAGCGGTTGATGCAGCTGCAGTTTTCTGGCCAGGAGGAGCTGCAAGCGCTGCGCCGGCTGATTGCCGACAACAAAGCAAAGCGGGCGGAGAAACCGGCCGGGCCGAAACGGGTGGACCAGGCGGGCCACAAAAAATATTCCGATGGGGAGGAAGTGGGCATCCAGCGCAAGACGGTCCGGAATCTGATCCGGGAACTGATCACGCTGGAAGAGCGTCTGGAGGCGCTGCAGGATGAGCCCTTGGCCGACTGGCTGGCGGCCCGGGTGCAAGGGTTCCGTCTGCGGCGGGAGAAACGCAACAGCCAGGTGTATCATATCGCGCCGGTGGGCCAGCCCGACCAGCAGATGGCTGCGGTGCAGGCGGCGTATTACCCCTTCCTGGACAAGGTCAACACCCAAAAGGTGCTGGAGTTGCTGGGGCTGACCAGCGAGCGGCAGCAGAGCCTGACGGATATCAGCGACGGGGACGAAAAGGCGGATTCTCCCGCCGGCGGGCCGGAAAACAGCCTGACGGAACAGATGAACCGGGCGCTGACGGCGGTGGAAACGGTCTGGAACGAGTACGCGGACCGGGATACGGACCGGCTTTTCTGGTATGAGCTGACCTACCACAGCTGGACGTGCCGGGATGGGGAACTGATCCTGGCTGCCCGGGACCGGCCCATCCCGATCCTGCTCTGGCAGGTGGTGTACAGCAACGGGTATTTTTATCTGTCCGGTCTGCGGCTGGATCTGCCCGCCAGCGTGACCGGCGGCGATCTGCGCAAGGAACTGGTCTTTTCCAACCTGCGGCTGGACCGTATCCGGGATTTGCGCCGGGTGGACATGACCGAGAGCGATGTGGACTATACCGGCAGCGATCTGCGAAAGCTGGTAACCGAGCTGTACCAGTCCGGGTACCGGGCGCCCATGACCTACCGGGATGTGAGCACCATCATGTATTCCGGTACGCCGGAACCGTTGGTCATCGACTGTGACCCTAAGCTGATGAACAGCGCGGTGGACGATTTCGGGCTGCAGAACATCGACCGGGCGGTTTCCCTGCCGGACGGCCGGGTGCGCATCCGGGTCAAGGGTGCGGTGTGGGGCGGTGCCCGGCAGTGGCTTTTGCAGCATGCGGGACACTGCTGCCTGGCCCCTCTCCCGTCCCAGGCGGGACGCCGGCGGGAACTGGCCCAGGCGCTGCGGCAGGCAGCCCAAGACTACGAAGCCTGAAAAGGACAAACGCCCCTGCGGGCGGATGCCGCAGGGGCGTTTGGAACAGACGAACTCTTTCCGGGATTCTTTTCCCGCGAAAGAGCAGGCAGGGCGTATACTTTTCTTGCGGCCGTGGTACGGGGCGGCAGCCGGCCGGAACCGGACGCAGCTTGTAAAAAGGAGGAGAGAGCCATGACATTGGATCGAAATGCAGCCTACCGGCTATTGGATGTGCAGGATCACGAAGGCCATTCCCGGGTGGAAAGCCGGAAACTCTACTGCGACAGGGTGGGCTGCCTGGCCACGGATCTCCACAGGGTCGGCGCGACCCTGTGCATGACCTTTGTGCGGGATCCGGCGGGCGGTCTCATCCAGCGGCATCTGAACACCAGCACTGTGATTGGGATGGAGGGGCAAAACGGGCTGCTGATGGTCAAAACGCTGAACTCGGTGTATCTGCTGGAACCCGTCGGGGCGCTGGATGAGGTCCCCGATGTTTTCCCGGAGGATGTTCTGGACGAGGGCTATGCGGGGGAACTCATCGAACTCTACCTCTCGGAGGAGAACGACCACTTCTGCAAAGGAACCTACTGGAACGAGCGACGCGCCGCCCATCCTTTGGAGGTGCGCCACCATCTGGGAATGGTGGTGGATTCCTGCCTGATCCGTGAGGCCGACGGCGCATCCGGGCGGTTTTACGGCCGCTACTACCTGAATGCCAACGGCAAGGTGGAGTTCTACGATACCCTGTACGGGCAGCAGGACTATTCTGTCCCCATCCTCATCCACAACTGCGGCACCATATTCTAGGGCTACGCCCGTATGTGAAAAACCCCCGGCTTGGCCGGGGGATATTTTTTCTGAATTGGTGGACCGATATTCAGATGAACCGCATCGAATGGAGCTACACCCCGCGCGGGGCCGGTTCGGGCAGTGCAGCGGGCGGAGAGGCCGGTACTGCACCCACAAGCGGGAACAGCCACCACCGCAAATATGTTTTCCCCTGCTGCGGCAACAGTGTACGAGCCACCAAAGCGGTAAATATCCTGTGCATGGATTGCGGCAAGCAAATGGTGGTACAGGGATAAAAACAGCCGGAAGCGGATGCTTCCGGCTTTTGTCATGTACACATCAATTTTGCGGAACAAACAGGGTGTACCAGGGGCCGTCGTAGACCATCCGCCAATCGGAGCGCTTGGCAAAGTAGGAGGCGGGCAGTTCCGCGTCGTACTTGGCCAGCAGCACCGCGTCAAACTGCCAGCGGGCCAGCACTTCGTCGATGGACCAGGTGGCGGACTGGCGGCGGGTGCCCGCCAGAATCTGGGCGTCCACCAGCATCTGGGGGGTGAACAGTTGGGCGCGGGAGTCCACAAAGGAAGAAAACCCGGCCTGGATAGCCATACCGCCCGCATTGTAGCTGGTATATAGCCGCTGGGGGTCTGTCTGCTCCAGCGCGGCCACCAGTTCCGGGGGAAACACCCAGTAAAATTGATTGTTCAGCGCGGCGGGGGCAAGATACACACCGGCGGCCAGGGCGGCGGCTGTTACCAGCGGGAAAACAGCCCGGCCTGCCGTGCGGGCAAGAGGGCGCAGCCGCCCGGGGGAAAGGCGATCCGCCACCCTTTCCAGGCCGGCTTGCAGCGCCGGGCGCTGCCGCAGCAGAAACACCGCCGCCGCGACGCACCACCAGAACATCCCGCGCACATGCAGCAGGGTGAACGCCCCGGTGAGCAGCAGGGGGGCCACCGGTTCCAGCAAAAGGGGGCGGCGGGCCAGCAGCCAGATCAACAACAGCAGACCCATAGCCAGGAAAAAGGCGGGGGCGTTATCCCAAGCGGCAGGCTGCCATTCGCTCACCCCCACCAGGGCACTGTTGGCATCCGCCACAAAGAACTGCCCATACAGCCGCGGCCCGTAAGGGTTGCAGCAGCCGGCCAGCACTTCCAGCGCAAGCAGCAGCGCAAAGCGCCGGGCCGGTGCGCCCCGCCGATGGCACAGGCTGCCCTGCCGGAAGGGCGGCAAAAGGGCCAGCAGTCCGTACAGACCGGTCAGCCCCAGCACAAGGGGCAGACTTGCGCCGTGCACATTGGCCCAAAGCACCACCAGAACCGGCAGAAGAAAGCAGCGCCGGCGTTCCAGGTGTTCCCAGGCGGATTGCAGCAGATACAGCGCCAGGGCAAAGAAGACCAGCGCCAGCTGCTGGGGCCGGGGATTGCCCCAGGTGTAGCGCAGCCAGAGCCACACGCCCAGGATCACGGCCCAGTCCGCCAGACGATGGGCCAGCCGCTGGCCAGGGTGCAGAAGCCCGCGGCCCCACAGCCCGAACAAAACCAGCGCCAGCAGCACAAGGCATCCGGCCAGATACACCACCGCCCCGGCGATCTCGGTGGCGCCCAGCAGGCTCAACCGATAGAGCAGCCAGTCGGCCAGCCAGGAGTGATTGACATATTCCAGGCCCTGCTGCTGCGCGGCCCAGGAAAGCCCGTCCACACCGGGCAGGCAGCCGGACTGGGCCAGGGCGCGGCCCAGGGCAATGTGCCAATAGTAATCGCTGTCGCAGTAATAGCTGCTGCCGCCCAACACCCAAAGCAGGGCGGCCAACGGCGGTATGGTGAGCGCCAGCAAGCGCACCGGTTTGGACACGGAACGGAGCATAGGATTTCCCCTTTGCGGTTTGATTCCTTTTATAGCATAACACGCCAACGCCGAAAGAAAAAGGGGGACGGTGCAGGCCATTGGCTGCGCCGTCCCCCTTTTTCAACAGCGAACTTTTAGGATAGCTTTACGCATCATTGCACTCGCTTCATCAATTTATGAACAGGAACCGTCCCCCATATTCCACAAGCGGATAAGCCAATATTTACAGGTCGGGGACTTCGCCGGAACCATCGCCATTGCCACCACCGGTCACAACTTGGTTGTCTCCCAATCCGGGAATCTGTTCACCAAAGTTGCCGCCACTACTGCCACCACCGCCGGGCTGGGGGTTGGGCGCCGGGTCAGGGTTGCTTGGGGCGCCGGGGGCCGCCGTGCCACCACCGGTATTCTGCGCCGCCTGGGCCGCCTGAGCAGCGGCCTTTTCGTCCGCCGCCTTAGTCGGGCAGCTGCTGGACGTATGACCAGTCTTGCCGCAGTAAGAACAGGTCACATCGCGCACTGTGAGCGCATACTCTGCCGAAACATCGCCAATCGATGCCGTGATGGTTGCCGTGCCAGCCTTGACCGCCTTTACCTTGCCATCTGCATCTACTGTTGCCACGCTCTCATCGCTGGACTTCCAGGTGATGGTCTGGTCGCCCGCGCTCTCCGGCAGTACAGTCACCTTCATAGTGGTCGAATTGCCGGTGGTCAGTGTGCCTTCACCCTTATCGAATGCGAGGCTCTCGACCTTGGTGGTGACCACCACGCGGGTGGTCCCGGTCCGCACCGTGTCCGGCTCCCCCTCGGCCCCGGTCTGGGTCAGGGTGGTGGTGATCTCGGTCTCCCCGTTGGCCACCGCCGTCACGGTGCCCTTCTCGTCCACCGTGGCGATCGCGGGGTCGGCGCTCTCGTAGGTAAAGGCCACCTCGGTGGCGTCCTGGGGCGCGGGGGCCGCTTTCAGCGCCCCGCTCGCCTCGCCGTTGACCACAAGGTCCAGGGTCTTGGGCACGGTCACCCCCTCGGCGGGGACGGCCACCCGCACCGCGCAGACGGCGGAGAGTTCACCGTCCTCCACCGCCGCGGTGATCTCGGCTTCGCCGCCGCCCACCGCCGTCACCAGCCCGGTCTGGTCCACCGTGGCCACCGTCTCGTCCGAACTGCTCCACACCAGGGTCAGCTTGGCCGCCGCCTTGGCGATCTCCTCCTCGGTGGCGTCCTCCCCGGCGCCGTATTCCACCGTCAGCGGGCCGGTCTGCCCCTTTTCCAGCCGCAGCTGTGCCGGCAGCCCCACCGACGTGATCTCCACGCCGCAGGCCGTCAGCAGCAGCGCCAGCACCGCCGCCAGCGCCAGCATCCTCTTCATACGCGTGTTCCCCCTTTTCGCCGGGCTGCCGCCCGCCTTTTCTCCCATTATACCGCAATGCCCAATGCCCGTAAAGCAGGGATGTTTCAACAGAATCCGCTTTGATGCGGAAACATGAGGCGCTCTTGGCAAGAGGCTTTTGTAAAGATGGACGATTTGTTTTCATCAAGAAGGTTCTGATGTGTTCCGATGCGGGTGTTCGGGGGAGCTATGCCTGCGTATACGACGCAAAAGCACAATGACTACGATTGCGGTAAGAGGAACATAAATGGACAGACAAAGGATAATGGCTTTTTGGTACTCCGTTTTCCATACGCTGAGTGCCGGGGAGGCAGGTTCCTGTTCTTGGTGTTCCACCGCTTGCGCGTAGGGGATGCGGCTTCCCTGGACCAATAGCCGGTGCGTATTGATTCCATAGGGATGGCAGGTAACCAGGGTGGCCGGATCCCTTCCTCGTTCCACCACCAGATGTTCCGTCTGATCAGGCTCTACAATATAGATCGCCTCCACTTGGTAGGCCAGCGTTTCCTCAAGAGTATGCAGGTAGAATATATCCCCCACTTCCAGCAGGGAAAGGTCTGTGAACGAACGCTTTCCCGCCATCCCTGTGTGACCGGTAAGCACCGTGTGAGTGCTGTCTCCGCCCACAGGCAGGGAAGTGTTTTGCAGATGTCCAATGCCTTGTTCCAGTACCTGCGCGGTAGTGCCGTGATAGATGGGAAGATTGACCGAAATTTTGGGGATTTCCACATAGCCCATGATGCCGTCGCCCTCCACATTCAACAGACTGGCGTAGGGCTCCACCGTGGGGTCCAGCACCAAATCCGGGTCAAAGGGGTCGGTAAGAAAGGCTTCGCTCTCCAGCAGACTGCGGTTGTACTCCTGCGCCGCCTTCAGCTCCGCATCCAGCGCTTCCTGCGCCATTCGCTCAATCGTAGTATCGTATTGCGCGGTCACATAGGACTGGTTCTTTTCGTATAGCCGATTGCTCACCACAGGATATACCACCACGATGCTTCCTGTAAGAAACAGTATGACAATCAATACGGGCATGAAAAATCGCTTCATAATCGCCAATGACCAAAAGAGGAGACTAGGGCCTTCTCTTTTGCATACTCCTTCGGATCAAAATGGATCAGGGTGCCTGTCAACTCTTTTTGCGGTAGATCACCAGCAGAATGACAGCTGCGCAGAGCAGACCCAGACCGATCGCTGTGGCCAATAGAGTACCGGTGCCGCCGGTTTGGGGCAGGAGAAAGCCCGCTGAGATCTTTGTGTTTTCCACGGAGAGAGACACTATACCGTCCACAATCTCGGTACTGACGCCGTTGACGGTAGCGGTGCTACCATTGCTGTCGGCCAGAATGACGATGGTGATGGGCTCGGCCAACAGGGTGTAACCGCTCATGGTGGCGGTTTCTTTCAGATAATAGGTGCCCGGCTCAAGGCCATAGAGACTCAAATTGCCGTTGCTTCCAACAAACATCGTATCTGCATCGGCGGCATCATCGCTGGAACCGGTTGTGGGCGGTGTGGAAATGGCTGTCACCCAGTAGCCGCTGCGATCGTCCTTGACACAAACCGGATCGCTGAGCGTTCCGGAGGTGTTTGTTCTATACAGTTGAAAGGCAATGGCATCTGCGGAAATGCCGGTGGCGGGATTGTCCGACAGGGTTTTGGTCAGGCGAATACCAAAGGTATACAGGCGGACTGTAGCCAAGGCGGTCGTGGTCGTCACCCCGGAACGCTGATAGGTGACCTTTGCGGTGTTGGTGAGTTCGTTGGAAAAAGCGCCATTTGTGGCCGCCGTGGCGTCATACGTGACGGTAAGCGTTTGTGCTTGCGACAAAGAACCGTTCAGCGTTGCCAGCCCATTCTCCGTCAAGGTGATGGTGAGTGCCCCTGCTTCATACTTTGGCGTATGCTCAAGTAGCTGACTGCCCAGCTGGGCCTTGACGGTACTTTGGTCAATATTCAGTGTGCCGTCTGCATTGGCGTCGGTCACGACAAAGCGGGAAAAGTCGGTAGTTGCCGCTGGAATGGTGGCAGTGACCGTGTACTTCAAGGTCTGACCGGTATGGATGTAGGAATCGGAAGAGGAGTTGCCCTGCTCCGCCACCGTTTTGCTGACGGTAATATCATCGGTGCGTATCTTTGGATAAGCGTAGACGTTGTTTTTCCATTGATTCTCCACATACATAGGCACAGACACAAGAAAGGGCGTCAGATCGGTAATGGCGTTGGCGGGCAGAGCGTATTTGGCCAGCAGATAGAGGCCGGGGACCAGATTCTCAAAGCTGGCAACCCCGTTGTCCTGGGTCGTTCGCTGGATGGGCATGTTGTTGGCCAAGTAGGTTTCGATAGTAGTCGAAGCCTGCACACTCAAAGCATTTTGTACCACGGTAGGAGCATAATAATAGGTGTTGTCTTTCTGGGCGATGGCATTTGCCGGCGCCAGCCCCAGCAGGAGGCAGCGGGCTTCGTCCAGGCCGAAAGCCACCTGGGTGGAAACAGCGCCGGATGGATCGGTAGTGGTGACCTCTGCTATGGAACCAATGCGCAGGGCATTGATGCTTACGCCTGCCATGGGCGCGCTCATACCGTTGGTGATCGGAGCACCGGTGCCCGACGATCCTGGTCCTTGCTGGTAGACCGTGACGGTGAGGGTGCCCGAACCCTCGTTCTTTTCCTTTACGTCCATTGTCGTGCCGGACGCCAGCGTTCTGGCAAACAGCATCCCTTCGCCCAAAGCCAGGGTCAGCATGGCGGCTAAAAGCCATCTGGTTAGTTTTATTTTCATGGTTTTCTCATTTCCTTCAGTGCAATATAAGGGGTGTCTATTGCGGTGCGCGTGGCCCGACAGGTTGCGAAAACAGCCTTTTTCTTCGCCAGAACACGATTCCGCAACCAACGGCGGTGGCCATAAGCCCTATCCCGGCAAAAATGGTGGTATATACGCCGCCGAAAACCCCGGCGGCGGGCAGATAGGCAATGCCGGTGTTTACTACTGTGTAGGTAACGGAATAGTGGGTTTCTGCTTCGACGGTATAAGGGGTTGTGACATACAAAGGCTCTTCCAAACTGTTATACCCCTGGGGGGCCCGCAACTCGGTCAAGCGATACAGATACCCCTTTCCGTCTTCGAATATCCTGGCACCCAGGTTGTAAAACAATGCTTTTCCGTCTTCTTGGGAAATTGCTGTCACGGCGCCAAATTTTGTATCCAAAGCATAGCTTTTGCCGTTATAGATGATCGTTCCCTGGTCATCCTCCAGCAGTCGCTCCAACTGGAACTGTGCCCCCGCCAGCGGATGCCGGCTGGTGTCCACCTTCTGCACGATCAATTGGGCCGTGGCCAGATAGACCTCCACCTTTACACTGTCCGAAATCACCAGGCTGCTGCCGGTGGGAGACCAGCCGTCTACATAGTAGTCCAGATAAAATTGAGAGATCGTCGCTAGATCCAGTGTGTCGGCACCGGCCGCATCTACCGTGAAGCTGGTGGCTGTGCCGTTTTGCATCCGGGTGATGGTCATGCCCTTGTACCGCTCATACAAAGCTGCCTGAGCGGGGTTGGTGCTGCCGGAATAGGTGCGGCAGGTCTGCGCCATCATCGCCAAATGATCGTAGGTGGATGTCATATCCGTCAGCGAAACGATTTCGCTGAAAACAGCAGGAACCTGGCTGATCGTGATCGCGTTCTCTGGCGAATATCCGCCATTCGTCATCAGGTAGTAGGTGATGGAGTAGTTGGTCTGGGCGTTATCCCGGACATAGTAGAAGAAGATGTTGTTAGCGGATGCGTTGGTCTGCAACCGAAGCACCTGGCTCCAATCTTCATAGACCGAGTAGCCGCTGATGGACGGGGCGTTTTCTACCACCAGTGTGGTCGGGAGATCGTCCACTTTTATCGACTTCTGCTCCTCACTCAGCAGATAGGGAGCGGCAATATCCACCTGAAAGGACCGGTCAAAGGTATCCTGATAAGAGTCCAGTACGCCCTCCGCCACCGCCACCGACAGATCGATGGCATAGACATTGTAAACCAGTTCATTTACGGGATGGTAGACAAAGAAAGCACAGTACAGGTAGCTGCCGTCCGGCATCTCGGTTCGATAGGTGTTTCCGGTCACCTCTGTCAGATCGCCGTCCGTGACCGTTTGAGTCCGGGCGTCGGCTTTCAGATCGATCGTGGCGTGAGCGGGCAACCATTTCCTTCCGGCGCTGTCTGCACAGTATTCCCACGCTGTCTGGGTATAGGTCTTTCCCGTGTATAAGCTGGCCAATTCGTCTTGAAACAGGATGAAATATTCCGTGCCGCCGATGGTGATGGTAGCAGTATGGTCGTTTACTACGATCGGCTTGCCATCCTTGGGGGTGAACTGGGTCTGACCCTCAAGCTCCGCCTTTTTCACCAGATGGTACACCAAGGCCTTTGAGTCCCCATCGGGCTCCCAGGCGGCGTAAAGTTTCAAGCCCTGAACGACAACGGAGGCATCGTTGGTGTAACTGAAGCGATAGCCGGTCTGCTCCGGGTAGTAGAACAACTCGCCGTTTTCATCCTCGTGCAGAAGAAAGGCGTCTTCCACATGATTGAGATACACATAACCCGCCGCATAGGAGGCCAGGCTCTGATTTTCCGCCAGAACGTCCTTCAGATAGATCTTGGTTCCGGATGCGGGAACATCGTCAAAGTAGAACCACCGGGCAAAGGTGTATCCGGGACGGACAGGTTCCGCAGGCTCCTCCAGTACCGTATTGACCGTTGCGTTGATGGTCACATACTCGTTGTGGCTGTACGCGCCGTTGTCGCCCATATAGCAATAGTAGTGATCCACCAGACGAGTTCCCGTAAAGTCCTCCACACTGATCGCCAGCAGTTCCGCCAGGGAACCGATTTTTCCATTGCTTATATAGTGCTGGGACGCATCATCCCATTCGGCCACAGCGTCCAAATCACAGGAATACAGATTCTGTATGAACAGCCGGTCGTGTACCTTGGTCTGAAGATACCAATAAAAGCTGGCCTGTGAATTCTCCGATACCCTTTGGTGGGGGTAGAACATAAAGATCGTTCCATCCGTTGGATCGGAGTAGGTGGAGAGGGTGTACTCAATCTCTTCCATCCAGATGCCGCCGTTGAGAACATACGATGTGGCGTACCGGGGGGGAAACCAACCAACATACAGCGCGCTGTCGCCCGCCATAGTCTGCATTTCTTTGTCGTTTGTCCAATCAACCGGCATGGTTTGCATGGCGTTGCGGTACCACCGCCAGAAGTAGTATTGGCTTTCGCCGGGAGAATGATAGGGGTACTCCAGATCACCGCCAGTTTCTGATGTAAGCCAGGCAATGATCTCCTGCTCGGCCAGCGGTGTTAAATGGCCGCCAAAGCGGATGTCTACGAATCCCGTCGCGGTGACCGACTCCCAGCCCAACTGTTGCAGGGTGTGGACTCCCTCTCCGTAGCTGGGCAGGCAGTCGAAGTCGGTGGTCAGCAGAGCCTCTGGAATGGAATACTTGTCGTGGAGATTCTGGATGGCCAGCGTGTAAAGTTCTCTGGTGTAGAAGAAATAAATGTTGCCGCCTTTGGCCATGTCCTCTCCGTCGTATGCTGCGCCAGTGGATAGAAACCCTGGGCGCGACGGCTGGTTTTGCCCGGAACGGGTGGATGTGGAATATTGGATATCGTATGCCGTTGAGTATACATAGACCGTATCCGCCCAGGAAACATACTGCCCGTCCGCATATGGAGAAAGGTCCGCTGTTTCGGGATCAAAAGCTTGTACATTGCTGTCGGTGGCCAAGATCGTGGTATCCAGCACCTGAAAAAAATAGTAGTGATACTCGAAAGCGTTGTCGGCCCAATAGGCGACCATTTGATGGGCAGGGGTGCCATCTCCGTTGTCCGGCGCTGCGGTCCAGTTCTCTTCCTCGTCAACCGCCGCCACTATATTCATATCCATGGTTGAATAGGCGTTCAATGTGTTCTTCTGGCTGTTTCCTTGGGTAAACACATTGCGATAGTAGCTGTTTTGGTCGGTGCCCATGCTGATATAGTTGTAATGGTTATACGTTCCGGAGGTATTGCTCAATGTAGGCCAGAGGGCGGAGATATCCGCTTCAAAGCGGGCGGTGAGAGTGTAGACAAAGCAGGTATATGTTCCGGCGTCGTCCCCTTCGCTATCTGTGATCTGTTTTGTGCCGTAGCGTCCCACAGCGGAACGAGGGTCCTGATCCATGGCCTCTGTGATGCGGTAGATTTTCTGCACGTCTAATTCGCCATAGGTTTCGTGGGAAACCACAGTGGAAGTTACGTCGCCAGAAAAATCCTCAAAAACAAATTGGTCGACTGCTGTTTCGCTGGCGGACCATTCGCAATTGCTAAAGCCGCCCGGCGTATCTGCGGCTACGCTAAAGGTCTGGTCGTGTTGATCCTGCCTTGCCAACACGAATTCCAGCGTGTATAGGTTGCGAGTGTAATAGATGTTGATGGTGGTTGTGCCGTTGCCGTTCACCTTCACGTTAAATGAGTCTTCGGTAATGGCGTCAGCGATCACGCCTCCGGAGCCTGTAAATCGCGCGTTGCTCACGTTGCCGACACTGATTCTGGTATTGGTCTCGCTATAGGAGAAGAACGCAGAATAGTCTCCGTCTGTTCCGTAGTGGCTGGCAACCAACGATTTGAATCCGTCGGATACCACGGTCTCGCCGTTGGTTTCGCTTGGCCATCCTTCCCCGCTGATGGTCACAGTTGATCCCTCCAACCGTACCTCCAACACGCTTTCGGTGGCCACATTGCTCACTGTGGTGGCATAGGCGTTCTGGAAGCTGGCGGCGTTCCGGCTCTCCACCCAATACAGCAGACGGATGGAGGTAGTGGCAGGACGCCACGTCACCACAGCATACAGATCGTGAGCGGGCATTTGGGGGGAGGTCTCGCCGTAGGGGCTCACGACTTGGACCAGATCTCCGTTTCCATTCAGTCGATACCAGGTGATGTTTTCCGTTGTTACGGGCTGATAACCGGTGCGGGTCAACTGCTTTATATAGCCTTCAAGAGAGGGCATCTGCGCGCCAAACAAGATCTTGACCGGGTCGATTTGCACCTCGGTGGTTCCAGTTTGAAAGTAGACAAAGTAGCTGGCTCGATCGTAATCAACCCTGACGATAGCGTTCCCGTTCGGGTCGAATCGAACGTTTGGGGCCCCTTCCTGCAATACCACGCCTTCGCTGATGGCGGATCGCGAGGATGCGCTGATTTGAAATCCCGCAAAACTCACGTCATCTCCCAGCGAGGGAGCGTCCTTGATGGAAATCCTGCTGCCGTATTCAATGCTTTGAACGCTGGTTGCTCCGACCTGGATATATCCTTCTTCCGCATTTACTGACTGCTGATAATACTCTACCGTATATGTGATCTGAGCCGGTTTATAAATTACGGTCAAGGTCAGAAAGTGGGTAGTGGAGGTATCGTCCACGCCAAACACGGTGTCTACATCCACGGTCACCTTGCTGTCATGCCAGGTAACGCCGTCTTGAGAGGTGGGGCTCGCCGTGTAGTACGGGATGGAGGGAATCCGGACTGCAAAGGTCAGGAATCCGTTTTGCATGTCGGATTGGGTCTTGGTAACAGCGAGGGTGTCGCGCGCTTTGGTGCCGTTCTCATAATAGAAGTATATATTGAATACATAGGGCTCTTCCGCCTGGAATTGCGCGGCAAATACGGCATTGCCCGTTACGATAAAACCGTTTCCGCTGGACATTGGTTTCCAGCCGGCAAAATGCTGCCCGTCCTTTGCGGGGATGGGGCCTCCGTAGGTAAAGTATGGGATGCGGTCAAGGGTAAAGGTATAATAGTATGGCGGAGAATCCGTGGCCGCCAGCGGGTGCCGGCTTACACATACGGCTTCGTGCGTTATGCCGTTCAGCGTAATGGGCAAGGTGGCCGTGTCACCGGTCCAATCTACGGTGTCCGCCGTCCAGGGTGTGCTGGGATCTGTCCACAGTGTTGCCCCATAAGGCACCTCTACAGACCAGAGTTCACCGGTACTTCCTTGAAAAGAAACGGTGTAGGCGGCGATTTGCCACTGGGCGAGAATTGTGGTATCGGCGGTGATGGTAATCGTCTGGCCATCGGCGGCCCGGTATTCCGTCTCATCGATTTTCCAAGCGGTAAAGCTGTAGCCGGCTCGATAGGGCTGGTTCGGAAGCAGCCCACCCAGGGTGCTGTCCAGGGTCAGCAAGATGCCCTGACCCGCCTGTTCTTCAGCTACCGAGCGGGTCCACTGATAGGTGTCGGAGACGGACTGACGCCATCCGGCATTCTGCAAGTTGTTTGCCTGTCCGCCGTCCAGATTCAGCGTCAGGGTATAAGAAGCCGGTTGAGCAGGCGGCGCCGTATCTATGGAGGAATTGCTGGCCGCGGATGCGTCGCCCTGTTCGGCGGTGACCGGAGTGCCATCGGCATTCAAGGCGCCTGTACCTTCCCATTCAACATCCAGAGGGGAAGATCCCTTTTCAAATATATCTTCCTGGAATGTGTCAGGGGGCTGCGCGTCTGAAGGATCCGCCTGCGCCCAAACGCTGAAAGGCAACACCTGCAAAACAAAGCAAAAGGAAACCATAAGCGCCAAGCATCTATGGCACGTTCTTTTCATGGTTTGTCATTCCTTCTTTCCCAACAGCTTTTTTCTTTTTGAAAGGCCAGATGAGAATTATAGCCGACAGAATGATGAGGGGGATGGCCAGAAAGGGAAGCCACTGTTCCAGCTGAATCCTGCTTTGAGAGGATGCGCTTGGCTTTTGTGCCTGGGGGGAAGGGTCAGGGTTCGCCACATAAAACTCCCGGATGCCATCCGGGAACTCCTCTTTTGACGCTGTACCCTTTACTGCGGTGCAGTATACCACATAGCGATGGGTGCTGACGGCATACGGATGACAGGTTATCAGGGTCAACAACTCTTTGCCGTCCTGAATCAACACAGCTTCAATGTCATTAGGGAGGATGATGGCAGTGCTTTCCACCTGATAGACCCTCTCCTCCCAATATGTGGTCAAGTATATGAAGTCTCCCGGCTGCAGCCTTTCGATTTCTCGAAAAAAAGCTGTGCCGCTATATCCGCGATGACCAGCAATGACGCAGTTCGTGTTTGTACCGCTCACAGGCATGCTCGTTTGCCCCAAAACGGCAACGCCTTTTGCCAGATTTTCCTTTGTCGCCCCCAGGTAAACGGGGAACTCCTGTTCCATGACGGGAATGTGCAACACGGCCACGGCGTCAGCGGCCAATCCGTATTTGTCCAGATCGAAAGCCGGCTGCTCATAACTCCATGCGTCTGAAAGACCGATTTGCCCGCTTTCATAAAGGGTTCTGTTATACTTCTGCATATCTGTCAGCAAGCCGGAATAATTCTTCTCCGCCGCAGATTCTGTACCTGGAAGTCCTTGAATATGCGCTTTCCCTTGTTCAAACTTAGCGATGCTCGCTCGCATCTGCGCTTGTGTTAGCCACCCGAAAACAGGATTGTACAGCAAGAAGGTGAGGCCCAAAATGAAACATAGGACAGCTGCGATCCCTGTTGTTTTTCGCATATCAAACCATCCTCTTTATGAGCTTGACCGCGCTTTCTAAAAAGTCGGACATTTCCTCTTTTGTCAATATATCTTTTTTGCCTGTGTATCCTTTTTATAATAAGCAAAAAGTGGCTGGATTTTCTGTTGTGTTGTTTATTTGCGGTTTTTTGCGCTATATTTGATGTTTTTCCTCCGTTTCGGCTATATAATTTGAAACAAAAACAACCGGAAAATGTCGGTTGTGAATTGTAGCCTGATTGCCTTGCATACCGGTTCACATCCACAATATGAGGGCCTTGATAGCCCAGCGGAAATCGATTGGCCTTGGGGTATGCCTATGGGCGACGATTTGCCCAAACATGCAGAGTCGTTCATCCGCCTCGAGGTAGTAAACAGAATTTGTTTCTCTGTTTGCGTCGCAGCCAAGGCGTTCGACATTAAAGAACATATTCGATATTATTACTATTATTATAAAAGAAAAGAAATGGGAAGTCTACAGTTTCTTAAGGAAAAAAGATGTCATTTTCTTACGCAGTTAGGGTGAAAATTTACGGTCGAGTCAAGCCCTAGAAGGGCATCGTACCGGCAATCCTCTCAAGAGGCACTGAAAAATCTGCCACTTGCATCACTTGCCCCTTTCGCTAAAGCATACAACGGAAAGAGACCGCCCCGCGAAAACGCGGGGCGGTCTCTTTCCGTTGCATCCGACAAACCGCCAAGGTGCGGTTCGTCTAACGCTTCATATGGTGGACCTGGAGGGATTCGAACCCTTGACCTCTGCGATGCGAACGCAGCGCTCTCCCAGCTGAGCTACAGGCCCACGGCACTTGAATACTATAAAACATTTGTTCTGAATTGTCAAGCCTTTTTTCCAAGATCGGCCAAAAAACTTTTTGAGCAATCCAAATTGCGGCCGTGACGAAAAATGACGATTTTTTCTCCTTGCAGTCAGGCGGTGCCGGGGGTATGCTCAAAAGAGGGAACTTTAGTAAAAAAATATGTGAGGCGGGGTTGTATTTGATGAAACAAAAAGAAATCTGCCGGTTCGTGCACTCGTTTTCTGCGTTGGGGCACTTGCAGGCAGAGGGGAAGATGGTGTATGCTCTATATGAAGAAGGGCCTCAGAATTGGCGTATTTGCCTGGAGTACCAGCAAAAAACGGGATGCTGGGAGGATTCCTGCGTGATCGGGCCGCTGGCCCGGCCGGCGGCTGTACAGCTGGTGCAATGCTTGTATGAAAACGCGGTCTTGCGGGAAAACTGGCAGGATGTACTGCATGAGCTGATGCAAAAATTCTGATGGAAAGGCGGTGCGAACCGAATGCGCGAAACCGACTGTCAGTGGCCCGTACTGAATCTGTATCTTGCGGAGAGCAATGTCCAACAGCTGACGTTGCTGACAGATTACTTTTCCATGCGCCCTGAATTTGCGGTTCGGGGCACATTTACCGAGGGGCGCGTGTTGCTGCGCGCGCTGCGGGAACGTCCGGTGGATCTGGTGATCACCTCACTGGAACTCAGGGGCGATATGGACGCCTATGAACTGTTGGTGGCTATGCGGGAAACGGGGCTGCCCCGTCTTCCCGGCGTGATCGTGGTGTTTGACGCGGAACTGCCCGCTTTGCAAAGCCGATGTTTGCGGGCCGGGGCGGCCTACTATCTGGTCAAACCCTATACCTTGCGGCATCTGGCCGATCGGGCGCTGGACGTGGGCGGGAGTCTGGGCGCCGACGTGCGGGACCCGCTGGATATCTGGCTGGTGCGGGCCGGGCTGAAGCCGGACGACAGCTTCTATCCGTGCTTTCGCCGCTGCCTGCAGGCGGCGATGGCCTGCGGCCCGCACTTCGCGCTGCTCAAACAGGTTTACATACCCGCCGCCCAGGCCGGGAAGGTCAGCGTTTCTGCGGTGGATACCAGCATGCGGCGCGCGCTGAAAACCTTGGAGAGCCGGGATACCGGGTTGTACCGGCAGATGTGCGAGCGGTTCGAGCAGGAGCATCCCGGTAAGCGGATGACTAGCAAAACGGTATTGGAGTATATGGCAAATCTGGCGCGGGGCGGGTAAAGCAGCTTATTTTGCGGAGGTATGAGTATGGGTGACCCCAGGAATGTACAGGATCCGGAACAACACGCGCAGGCTTTTTTGAACAGCTTCTGCCAGGATATTGAGAGCCCGCTGAATGTGATCCTTACCGGCACGGAACTGCTGGCCGAGGCTGGCCGCCGCAGTCCCGGCTGCTATACCCCGCAGCAGGAGCGCGCGATCCAGAGCATCCAGGACAGCGCCGCTGTTCTGGGGCGGATGGCGGAAAATATTCTGGACGCCTACCAGTGCCGCGCCGGCGGTATGACCACCCGGCGGCAGGCGCTGGAACTGGTTTCGCATTTTTCCCAGCTGGCGGAGCTGGTGCGTCCCTGCGCCGCCCGCCAGGGGGTGGAGCTCTCCTTCCAGGCGCAGGCGGAAACGCTGGTCGTTATGACCGACCGGGTGCTGGCGGACCGGGTCGTGCTGAATCTGCTCTCCAACGCGGTATACCATGGCGGAGCCCGGGGCCATGTGTGGATCGAATTGAAACCGGACGGGGCACAGTGCCGCTTCCTGGTGCGGGACGACGGCCCCGGTCTGCCCGCGGCGATGGTCGCCCAGCTGAATGAGGACGCGCCGGCGCCGCCGCCCGCCACCCGCGGCGGCGGGTTGGGGCTGTATCTGTGCCGGGAGTTCTGTCTTCTATTGGGCTGGCGCATGCGCCTGCAGACCGGCCCGGAGGGCACGGCGGTGGAACTGACCATCCCCGCCGACTGGATGAACGCCGGGGGCGAGCTGCGCTCCACCCCGGTCAACGCCCTGCTGGAGGCGGACGATATGCGCCGGATGGTCCGGCGGGAATTTTCTCAGCTGTAAACCGGGCCAGTCTCCTGCCAGACGGGAGGCCGGTCGCTTTTTTGCCAAAAACCGGGCGGGACATGGCCGCTGTCCCGCCCGGTTTTGCTGTGCGCAGGGCAAACCGTTCCCTTGCCTGGTTTTGGTGTTTACTTTGGCGTGGGTTTATTGTAAAATAAAAGAAATCACAATGCAAGGAAACGGTGGATGAACAAGTATGGCGATACGATACAAGCGGATTCTACTCAAACTCAGCGGCGAAGCGCTGGCCGGCGACAAGGGCGTCGGCTTTGATGAACCCACCCTGGAGGCGATCTGCGGGGGGATCAAGCAGGCCCGGGATCTGGGCGCCCAGATCGGCATCGTGGTGGGCGGCGGCAACTTCTGGCGGGGCCGCTCCAGCGGCAAGATGGAGCGCACCTGCGCGGACAAGATCGGCATGCTGGCCACGGTCATGAACTGCCTGGCGGTGGCCGACGCGCTGGAGCAGCAGGGGATGGAGACCTGCGTGATGAGTTCGCTGGCCATGCCGCAGGTGGCGCAGCCCTTTACCCGCGGCGAGGCGGTGCGCTATCTGGAGGCCGGCCGCGTGGTGCTGTTCGGCGGCGGCACCGGCAACCCCTTCTTCTCCACCGACAGCGCCTCGGCGCTGCGGGCGGCGGAGATCGGTGCGGATGTGATGTTCAAGGCCACCATGGTGGACGGCGTGTACAACAAGGATCCCAAGAAGTATCCCGACGCTGTCAAGTACGATACCCTGACCTTCAGCCGGGTGCTGGAAGAGAAGCTGGGCGTGATGGACGCTACCGCCGCCGCCCTGTGCCGGGAGACCCACATGCCGGTGCTGGTGTTCGATATGCGGGACCCGGCCAACATCGCCCGCGCCGTGCAGGGCGAAGCGATCGGCACCCTGGTGAGCGAGTAAAAACCGGGCAGATTGCCCATACAAAAAAGAAAAACGCGCCACTGACTTTGATCACAAAAGGAGAATCAACATGAGCGAAATGACCAAGGTTTACGAGGAGAAAATGACCCAGAGCATCCACCATCTGGAAAAGGAGCTGGCTGCCGTGCGCGCCGGCCGGGCGAATCCCGCCGTTCTGGACAAGGTGACGGTGGACTACTACGGCACCCCCACCCCCATTCAGCAGGTGGCGGCGGTGGCGGTGGCCGAGGCCCGCATCCTGACCATCAGCCCCTGGGACGCCTCGCTGCTGCGCGCGATCGAAAAGGCGATCCAGACCAGCGATATCGGCATCAACCCCACCAACGACGGCCGGGTGATCCGGCTGGTGTTCCCGGCCCCCACCGAGGAGCGGCGCAAGCAGCTGGCCAAGGACGTGCAGAAGATGGGCGAGGACGCCAAGGTGGCGGTGCGCAACATCCGCCGCGACGCGCTGGATAAGTTCAAGGCTACCAAGAAGGCGGGCGAGGTCACCGAGGACGACCTGAAGAAGCTGGAAGAGCAGATGCAGAAGGCCACCGACAAGGCGGTCAAGGCGATCGACAAGGTCTGCGAGGAGAAGAACCGGGAGATCATGGAGATCTGATCGGCTTTTTGGCCGAACAGGGGCGCGGTCTTTACGGCCGAGCATGGAGGAGGACACCCGCCGGGCGCTGCGGTATACAAAGCCCGGTCCCGGGCGATACGGCGCGCGGCAAAGGCGCCTTCCTGCTTTGTGCTCGGCGCTTTTGTGTAAAGCCGCCCCGCATGGAAAGGAGCTGGCAGCATGGAGCACGCGGCGGATTTTGCCCGCGGCCTGAGCATTGGCATTATTATGGACGGGAACGGCCGCTGGGCCAAAAAGCGGGGCCTGCCCCGCACCGCCGGCCATAAGCGGGGCGCGGAGGTGTTTCAGGACATCACCCGCTACTGCAACTCGCTGGGGGTCGCGTCGGTCTATTTTTACGCCTTTTCCACCGAAAACTGGCGCCGCCCCGCCGACGAGGTGGGGGCGATCCTGCGGCTGTTCGGGGAATACCTGATCAAGGCCTTTGACTACGAGAAGGAGAACAACCGGGTGGTGTTTTTAGGGGACCGCACCGCCCTGTCCGCGGACTATCAGCGCAAGATGAACGAGATCGAGACCCGCACCGCCCACAACACCGGTATGGTGCTGAACGTGGCGGTCAACTACGGCGGGCGGCAGGAGATCACCCGGGCGGCCCGCCTGCTGGCGGAGGAGGTCCGTCAGGGGAAACTGGATCCGGACCAGATCACCGAGCAGCTGCTCAGCGACCGGATGTACACCGCCGGCCAGAAGGACCCGGATTTCATCCTGCGTCCCAGCGGGGAAAAGCGCCTGTCCAACTTCATGCTGTGGCAGGCGGCGTACTCGGAACTGGTGGAGATGGACGTGCTCTGGCCGGACTTCACCCGCCATGACCTGGACCTGGCCATAGAGGAGTTCAACCGGCGCTCCCGCCGGTTTGGAGGGGTCTAGTCCGGGAATACTACATACCGAAAGTGGGGGAGCCTATTTGAAAACGCGAATCATCACCTCCGCCGTGGCGCTGGTCGTTCTGGCGCTGGTGTTGGTGTTGTTTGACAGCGTGTGGTTCAATCTGATCGTGGCCGCGGTCTGTTTGCTGGCGGAGTGGGAGATCTACCATGCCTTCGGCTTCGGCAAACGGCAGTGGATGGTGTTTGCGCCGCTGGTGCCCTACACCGCGCTGGTCATGGTGTCCACCGTGCCGGCCGCCTGGGCGGTGCTGCTGCCCAGTTCGCTGCTGGTGGCGCTGTATCTGTGCGTCTGCCTGATCTGGCGGCACGCCGAGTTGGATTTTGCCCGGATGAGCGGCGTGGTCTGCTTTTCCGGCCTGGTGATCCTGTGCTTTTATTCCCTGGTCTATCTCAAGCATCTGCTGCCGATGGAACAGTACGGCAACGACGCCATCTACTTTATCCTGCTGATCCTGGGCATGGCCTGGGGTGGCGATTCGGCCGCCTATTTTACCGGCCGTTTTCTGGGCAAACACAAGCTGGCCCCGGTGGTCAGCCCGAATAAAACGGTGGAGGGCGCCGTGGGCGGCGTGTTCGGCTCCATGCTGCTGGCGGTGCTCATCACCGCGGTCTACAAGCAGATCGGCGGCTTGTACAGCCTGATGTTCAGCGGCGTCGGGGTCACCTGGCAGACCTATGTGTTTATCGCCATCATGGGGGCGGTTGGCTCCGGGCTGGGGATCCTGGGGGATCTGTTCGCCTCGGTGGTCAAGCGCCAGCAGGGCATCAAGGACTACGGCAAGATTTTTCCCGGTCACGGCGGAATTTTGGACCGGTTTGACAGCGTAATGTTTATTGCTCCCTTTGTGACGCTGGCGGTCACGCTGGTGTTCTACCGGGTGACGCGGTGAGGTGCAGAGTATGAGTAAAACGATCACATTGCTGGGTTCCACCGGCTCCATCGGCACCCAGAGCCTGGATGTGATCCGGGCGCAAGGGTACCGGGTCCACGGCCTGGCGGCCCACTCCCGGGTGGATCTTTTGCTGCAGCAGGTGCGGGAGTTCCGGCCTGACTGGGTGGCGGTGGTGGATCAGGCCGCTGCCGACAGGATGGAGAGCCTGTTGGCGGGCCTGCCTGCCCCGCCCCGGCTGCTGCGCGGGCCGGATGGTTTGATCGAGCTGGCACGCCACCCGGTGGACGCGGTGCTCAACGCCGTGGTGGGCATCGCGGGGCTGGGGGCTACCCTGGCCGCCATCGAGAGCGGCAACGACGTGGCCCTGGCCAACAAGGAGAGCCTGGTCACCGGCGGGCATCTGGTCACCGAGGCGGTGCGTAAAAACGGCGTGCATCTGCTGCCGGTGGACAGCGAACACTCCGCCATCTTCCAGTGCCTGCAGGATGCCCACTCGGCCAAGACCCTCACCAAGATCCTGCTCACCGCCTCCGGCGGGCCGTTCTTCGGGATGAAGCGGGACCAGCTGGCCGGCAAGACCCGGGCCGACGCCCTGAAACATCCCAACTGGAACATGGGGGCCAAGATCACCATCGACTCCGCCACCCTGATGAACAAGGGCCTGGAACTGATTGAGGCGGTGTGGCTGTTCGGCCTGCCGCCGGAGAAGATCCAGATCGTGGTGCAGCGCCAGAGCGTGATCCATTCCATGGTCCAGTTTGCCGACAATTCGGTGCTGGCCCAGCTGGGGGTGCCGGATATGCGCATCCCCATCCAGTACGCCCTCACCTGGCCGGAGCGTGTGCCCGGCCCGGCCCCGGAACTGGACTTCGCCACCCTCAAACAGCTGACCTTCGACGTGGCCGACGAGGAGACCTTCCGCTGCCTGGCCGCCTGCAAGAAGGCCATCGCCAAAGGCGGGCTGGCCCCCTGCGCGGCCAACGGCGCCAACGAGGAGGCGGTGCGGCTGTTTTTGGAGGATAAGATCGGCTTTCTGGATATCGGCCGCCTGGTGGAGGCCGTGGTGGACAGCGATTCCTTCGGAGGAACCTATTCGTTGCCGGACGTGTACGAGTGCGACCGGCAGGCCCGCCGTTTTGTGCAGGCCCATCTTTAACAAAACGCCCGGTATTGCGGCTTCGGGGCGGGGAAAGTGAGAGTATGCCATGTCCACATTGATAACCCTGATCGCCGCCGTTGTGGTCTTCGGCCTGGTGATCGCCTTTCATGAGTTCGGCCACTTCATCACCGCCAAATGGTGCGGGATCCAGGTCAACGAGTTTTCCATCGGAATGGGCCCGGCGGTCTTCGCCCGCATCCGGGGCGGCACCCGGTACAGCATCCGGGCCCTGCCCATCGGCGGCTATGTGAGTATGGAAGGGGAGTTCAGCGACGAGGAAGACCCCCTTGCTGACGATGTGCCCGCCGAACTCAAGACCGGCAAACCCTTTGACCGGGTCAGCATCCCGCGCCGGGCGCTGGTGATGGCCGCGGGCGCGATCATGAACTTCATCCTGGGCTTCCTGGTGCTGGTGGTGCTGCTGAGCGGCCAGGAGTACCTGGTCACCCGCCAGGTGGCCCAGATCACCGAGGGCTCCGGCGCCCAGCTGGCCGGGCTGCAGCTGGGGGATACGGTGTATTCCATCAACGGCCGGCGCTGCTTTGTGGCCACGGATATCGTCTATGAACTGGAGCGCGCGATCGGCGGCACGGCGGATTTTGTGGTCCTGCGGGACGGCAAAAAAATCAGCCTGCCCGACGTGTCCCTGACCACCGTCACCGCCGAGGACGGCAGCACCTACAAGGATATGGGCTTCAAGGTGCTGGCCACCGAGAAAACGGTGGGCGGGGTGCTGTACCAGTCGGTGCAGTATACCGCCTACTACGGGCGGCTGGTCTTCCGCACCCTGGTGGACCTGTTCACCGGCAACGCCAGCGTCAACGATCTGTCCGGCCCGGTGGGCATCGTAAGCGCCATCGGCCAGGCGGTGTCCATGGGGCTGACCGAACTGCTCAGCCTGCTGGCCCTGATCACCATCAACCTGGGCATCATGAATCTGCTGCCCGTCCCCGCGCTGGACGGCGGCCGTCTGCTGTTTCTGCTGGTGGAGGCGGTCATCCGCCGGCCCATCCCCGCCCGGTTCCAGATGTGGGTCAACCTGGCGGGCATGGCCTGCCTGCTGTTGCTGATCGCCTTCGCAACCTATAACGACATTGGCCGTCTGCTGTTTTCAGCCTGACTGGCCGAGGAGGTAAAACAATGGAACGAGTGCGCAAACGGGAAGTGCAGATCGGCAAGGTGCGCATCGGCGGGGACAATCCCATCGCCGTGCAGACCATGCTCAACGTGCCGGTGGCGGATATCGCCGGCAATGTGGCCCAGGCCAAACGGGTGGCCGAGGCGGGCTGCCAGATCCTGCGGGCCAGTGTGCCCACCCTGGAGGATGTGCGGATCGTGGACGCGGTCAAGAACGCGGTGGATATCCCCTTTGTGGCGGACATTCATTTTGACTACCGCATCGCCCTGGCCTGCGTGGACGCGGGGGCGGACAAGATCCGCATCAATCCGGGCAACATCGGCGCGGATGACCGGGTCAAGGCGGTGGCCAACGCCTGCAACGCCAAAAACATCCCCATCCGCATCGGGGTGAACGCCGGCAGCCTGGAGAAGGAGATCCTGGCCAAATACGGCGCGCCCACCCCCCAGGCCCTGGTGGAGAGCGCGCTGTACCATGTGCGGCTTTTGGAAAAGCACGATTTCACCAACATCGTCATCTCCATCAAGTCCAGCAACGTGCCCACCATGATGGAGGCCTACCGGCTTCTCAGCGACGCCTGCGACTACCCGCTGCATGTGGGGGTCACCGAGGCGGGTACCTACCGGATGGGCCTGATCAAGTCCGGCATGGGCATCGGCGGGCTGCTGCTGCAGGGCATCGGGGATACCCTGCGGGTGTCTCTGACCGACGAGCCGGAAAAGGAGGTCCAGGCGGGCTACGATATCCTGCGGGCCGCGGGGTATCCCGTGGCCGGCCCGGAGATCATCAGCTGCCCCACCTGCGGGCGCACCAACATCCCGGTGGCGAAGATCGCCCAGGAGGTGGAGGAGCGGCTGCGGGGCTATCACAAGCCGGTCAAGGTGGCGGTGATGGGCTGCGTGGTCAACGGCCCGGGCGAGGCCCGGGAGGCGGACATCGGCATCGCCGGCGGCAAGGACGAGGCGCTTCTCTTCATCCGGGGCGAGAAGATCCGGATGCTGCGGGGCGACATCGTGGGCCAGCTGGTGGACGAGGTCTACAAACTGTAAGCGAATCACAAGATGTGCGCCGGACAAACGCCCCCCGCGGGCGGGTCGGGCGCACTTTTGGCCAAAGGAAAGGGGAGAGGTTTCGTGGAACGGCTTGTGTCGGAACTCTGGCCGCAGTTCGGGTCGGACGAGGAGTTTGCCCGCAGCTTTGCCGGGGTGGCGGTGCAGTCGGTGGAGTTGTTCCGTCCGCTGAACCGGGCGGTGGTGGACCTGCACAGCGCGGCCCCGGTGGAGCGCTCGCTCTGCGCCCGGCTGGGCGCGTCGCTGCAGCCGCTGTTTGCCGGCATGGAGGTGGAGTGTTGCTGCCATTTCCCCTTTGAGGCCATCACCCCGGCGGAGATCTGGGGCATGGTGGAGGACCTGAAGCGCCAGGACCTGCCGCTGAACGGGTTTCTGGACAAGGCGCAGATTTCCTGGGAAAACGATGCGATCCTGTTCAAGGTGCCCGCCGGCACCCTGTTTCTGGAATCCATCCAGTTCCCCAAACGCCTGGCCGAACTGATCGAGAAGCGCACCGGCTACCTGCCCGAGGTGCGCCTGGAGGGCGGGGCCACCGTCTCGGAAAAACAGTGGGAGGAGCACATCCGCCAGAAGATGCCCGAGCCCGCCTTCAAGGAGGACAAGAAGAAGCCGCCCCGCATCCCCGGCCTGGATCTGACCGACAAGCCGGTGCGGATCTTCCACGGCAAGGAGTTCAAGCCCGCCCAGCTCACCCCGCTGATCCAGCTGGGGGGCGAGGGCGGCAAGACCATGGTCTGGGGCGATGTGTTCGCCACCGAGGTCAAGGGCAACTACCGCAAGATCTACATCATCTCCATCACCGACTATACCGGTTCCATCAACCTGAAGGTTCGCGCCCGGGAGGGGGAGGACTGCAGCAAGTGGGAGGAACTGAAAAAGGGCACCACCCTGGTGATCAAGGGGGATTGCAGCTACGACAAGTACGAGCGGGACTATGTGCTCATCCCCTACGACGTGATGGTGGTGGAGCGCCGCAAGCGGGAGGATCACGCCCCCCACAAGCGGGTGGAACTGCATCTGCACACCAAACTCAGCAGCATGGACGGCTTCTGCGACCCGGGCGAGATCGTGCGCACCGCCCACCGGATGGGACACAAGGCCATCGCCATCACCGACCACGGGGTGGTGCAGGGCTACCCGGAGGCCATGCTGGCCGCCGAGGCCATCCGGAAAACCGACCCGGACTTCAAGCTGATCTACGGCTTGGAAGCCTATTACGTCAACGATATGGTGCCGGTGGTCTACGGCGCGCAGGCGGCGGGCAGCCTGGACGGCAGCTTTGTGGTCTTTGACGTGGAGACCACCGGCCTGAACCCGTCGCAGGAACAGCTGACCGAGATCGGCGCGGTGCTGGTGGAAAACGGCCAGGTGGCCGCCCAGTTCGGCACCTTTGTCAACCCGGGCAAACCCATTCCGCCCCGGGTGGTGGAGCTCACCGGCATCACCGATTCCATGGTGGCCGACGCGCCCACCCCCGCCGAGGCCATCCGCCAGTTCGCCGCCTTTGCCGGCGACCGGATGCTGGTGGCCCACAACGGCCACCGGTTCGATATGCTCTACATGCGCAAGGCCGCCCAGGAGGCGGGCTTTGAACTGGAAAACCCCTACATCGACACCCTGCCCATGGCCCAGGCGCTCTATCCCGGGCTGCACAACTACAAGTTGGACACGGTGAACAAATACCTGGAGATCGAACCCTTCAACCACCACCGGGCGGTGGACGACGCGGCCGCGCTGGCCCGCATCTTCTGCCGGATGCTGGCGGACATGAAGGAAAAGGGCGTCACCGACGTGCGCCAGATCAACACCGAACTGGGCGGCAACGGGGATGTGCTCAAGAAGAAATACAACCACCTGATCCTGCTGGTGCAGACCTCCCAGGGGTTGCGCAACCTGTACAAGATCATCAGCGAGGCCCATGTGAAGTATTTCTTCAAGCGGCCCCGGGTGCCCCGCAGCCTGATCAACCGGTACCGGGAAGGGTTGCTGGTGGGGTCCGCCTGCGAAGCGGGCGAACTCTACCGGGCGGTGGTGGAAGGCCAGAGTTTCGAGGAACTGTGCAACATCGCGGAGTTCTACGATTTTCTGGAGATCCAGCCTTTGGGCAACAACGAGTATATGGTGCGGGAACACGCGGTGGACTCCATCGAGAAGATCCAGGAGTTCAACAAGACCATCATCCGCATCGGGGAGGCGCTGCACAAACCGGTGATCGCCACCGGCGACGTGCATTTCCAGGACCCGGAGGACGCCACCTACCGGGCCATCCTGCAGGCGGGCAACGGTTTCAAGGACGCGGACAACCAGGCGCCCTTGTTCTATCGCACCACCGAGGACATGCTGGACCAGTTTTCCTATCTGCCTCGGAAAAAGGCGTACGAGATCGTGGTCACCAACCCCAACAAGATCGCGGACAGCATCGACGGCAGCATCCGGGCCATCCCCAAAGGCACCTATCCGCCCTCCATCGAGGGCGCGGAGGAACAGCTGCGCACCGCCACCTGGACCCACGCCAAGGAAAAATACGGCGACCCGCTGCCCGAACTGGTGGAAAAACGGCTGCAAAAGGAACTGGATTCCATCTGCGGCCACGGTTACGCGGTGTTGTATGTGATCGCGGTCAAGCTGGTGGCCTACTCCAATGAACATGGCTACCAGGTGGGCAGCCGTGGTTCGGTGGGTTCCTCCGCCGTGGCCCACTTCTCCGGCATCTCGGAGGTGAACAGCCTGCCGCCCCACTACCTGTGCCCCAAGTGCAAGCACAGCGAGTTTGTCACCGACGGCAGCGTAGCCGACGGCTTCGATCTGCCGGACAAAAACTGCCCGGTCTGCGGCGCCCCCATGGAGGTGGACGGCCACGATATCCCCTTCGAGACCTTCCTGGGCTTCTACGGCGACAAGGAGCCGGATATCGACCTGAACTTCTCCGGCGAGTACCAGAGCCATGTACACCGGTATACCGAGGAGTTGTTCGGCAAGGAGTTCGTGTTCAAGGCGGGCACCGTGTCCGGCCTGCAGGACAAAACCGCCTACGGCTATGTGCGCAAGTATCTGGAGGAGCGGGGCCGCATCGTGAACCACGCGGAGGAGAACCGCCTGACCCAGGGCTGCACCGGGGTCAAGCGCACCACCGGCCAGCATCCCGGCGGCATGGTGGTGGTGCCCTCCGACTACGAGATCTACGATTTCTGCCCCATCCAGCACCCGGCGGACGACAAGGAGAAGGGGGTGCTCACCACCCACTTCGAATTCAAGTACCTGCACGACACCCTGCTCAAGCTGGACGAGCTGGGCCACGATGTGCCCACCATGTACAAGTATTTCGAGGACATGACCGGCATCACCATGGACAAGGTGCCCATGAACGATCCCCGGGTCATCAGCCTGCTCACCTCCACCGAGGCGCTGGGGGTCACGCCGGAACAGATCGACAGCCAGACCGGCACCTTCGGCATCCCGGAACTGGGCACCTCCTTTGTGCGGCAGATGCTGCTGGAGGCCCAGCCCAAGAACTTCAGCGACCTGATCCAGATCTCCGGCCTGTCCCACGGAACCGACGTGTGGAACGGCAACGCCCAGGACCTGATCAAGAACGGGGTGTGTACCATCTCCGACGTGATCGGCTGCCGGGACAGCATCATGACCTACCTGCTCCACAAGGGGCTGGAGCCCAAGCTGGCTTTCAACATCATGGAGCTGACCCGTAAAGGCAAGGTGGCCAAGAACGGTTTCCCGGAGGGCGCGGAGGAGAAGATGCGGGAGTGCGGCGTGCCGGACTGGTACATGGACTCCTGCCGCAAGATCCAGTATATGTTCCCCAAGGCCCACGCGGTGGCCTACCTGATCGCGGCCATCCGGCTGATGTGGTTCAAGGTCTACCACCCGGCGGCGTTCTACGCGGTCTACTTTACCGTTCGGGGGGACGATATCGACTACGAGGCCGCCATCGGCGGCCAGAAGGTGGCCTGGCAGCATCTGCAGCAGGTGGGCGCTCGGCTGCGGGAGGAGAAAAAGGCCAAGGACGAGGATATCCAGGTGTCCCTCCAGCTGGTCAACGAGATGCTGGCCCGGGGCTGCGAGTTCCTGCCCATCCAGCTGGGCAAAAGCCGCGCCAAGCTGTACACCCTGGAGGACGGCAAGGTGCGCCTGCCCTTCATGGCCCTGAAAGGGGTGGGGGAGTCGGCGGCCATGGCGCTGGAAAACGCCACCATCCATGGAGAAGAGTATGTCTCCGCCCAGGAACTGCAGCAGGCTTGCGGCGTTTCCACCGCCGTGATGGAGGCGCTGAAATCGGTGGGCGCCCTGGGCGATCTGCCGGACACAAACCAGCTCAGTTTCTTGTAATAGAGATCGGCAAAAGGCCCGGACGGAAACCGTCCGGGCCTTGTCGTTTACTCCTGCTTCATGTACACCGTCTGGGACGGGAAGGCGAACTCCGCGCCCTGCCGCTGCATGATGTCCAGGATCTCCAGATTGATCTGTTCCTGCACAGCCAAAAACTCCGCTAGGTCTGGCCTTTTCACCGCGCATTGCACCAGAATGTCGATGCTGCTGGCGGAGAAGGCGGTCAGCCGCACCCGCACAGTGGCCGCGTCCACCTCTTCCCGGGCAGCCAGCATGGCCCGCAGTTCGGCCATCAGGCTCTCGATGGTGGCGCGGGGGGTGTCGTAGGTCACCCCCAGGGTGAACCGCAGCATCCGCAGCGAGCGCTGGGTGGCGTTCACGATATTGTCGGCACAGAGCAGGCTGTTGGGTACCGTCACCAGCGAGCCGTCCAGGGTGCGCACCCGGGTGGAGCGAAATCCGATGTCCTCCACCGCGCCCTCCACCGTGCCGGTCTGGATCCAGTCCCCCAGGGAAAAGGGTTTTTCGGTGATCAGGATCAGCCCGCTGAACAGGTTTGTGGCGCTCTCCTTGGCGGCCAGGGAGATGGTCAGACCGGCAAGCCCGAAGCCGGCCAGCAGCCCGTTCACGTCAAAGTTCAACTCGCCCAGCACCATCACCACGGCAAAGCAGATCACCACGATCTTCAGGATCTTGTTGATGAAGGTGGCGGCGGTTTTGTCCACCTCCACGTCCAGCTTGCCCTGTACGTTCTGCATCATCAGCGGCGCGATATCACTGGAGCCGATCAGCCCCCAGGCCAGCAGCCCGATCAGCGCGATCCGCAGCAGCCGCAGGGCCCAGCGCAGCAGTGCGTCCAGCCAGACGTCCGGCAGCGGCAGAAAGAACATCGCCGCGTACAGCCCCAGCGCCCAGATCAGCACCGGCAGCGGCTTGGAAAACCCTTTCAGCAAAATCCCAGGCAGCCGGTGTTTGCGCCGGTCCACCCGGCGCTGCGCCCACGGCAGGATCTTGTGCCGCACCAGACGGCTGATCAGATAGACAACGGCAAACAGGATCGCCGCGCCGCCCAGCCGCAGCAGCGACCCCGGATTTTCCGCCCAGTAGGTCCGTAAGGTATCGAACAAAAGAAACACCTGCCTTGCCGAATCTGTGTATTCTTCCACGATTATACCAGACCTTTCCGCCTATTGCAAAAATAGTTGTTGCAATTTCTATGCGAAACGCATATAATACTATGCAGAAAGTCTGTTTCAGGGCGGGGTGCGATTCCCCACCGGCGGTATAGCCCGCGAACATCCTTGTGGATGCCGATCTGGTGTGATTCCAGAGCCGACGGTATAGTCCGGATGAAAGAAACGGCAGGGTCTTTGTACAGGTGCCGCGCCCTTTTGCAAACGGTTTGCAAAAGGGCGCGTTTTTTGTCCTCTCCCTGCCCTCATCACGTTGGGGCAGCCTTTCGCAAAATCAAACAGGGCGCAAACCGCCCGGGAGGAGACTGTATTATGACCACCACCCGTTCTTCTGCGAGAATCCGCAACAGCGTCGTCACCGCCATGCTGGCGGCCATCGCCACCGTGCTGATGTTTTTGGACTTCAGCCTGCCCATCATCCCGTCCTTTGTCAAGATGGACGTGTCCGAACTGCCGGCTTTGCTGGCCTCCTTCAGCCTGGGGCCGGTGTCCGGCATTGTGGTCTGCCTGCTGAAAAACTTGTTCAACCTGCTGTTCCGGGGCAGCACCGGCGGCATCGGGGAGGTCTGCAACTTTCTGCTGGGCGCCTCCTTTGTGGGTGTGGCCGGCCTGATCTACAAATATAAAAAGAGCCGCCTGGGCGCGGTGATCGGCGCGCTGGTCGGCGCGGCGGTCATGGCGGTGATCTCCATCCCGGTCAACTACTTCATCAGCTACCCGGTCTACGCCGCCATGTTCGGCGGTATGGACAAGATCCTGGCCGCCTACAACGCCATCCGCCCCGGCTCGGACGGCCTGCTGGAGTGCCTGCTGGTCTTCAACGCGCCCTTCACCCTGGCCAAGGGCCTGATCGACGCGGCGCTGACCTTCCTGATCTACAAACCGCTGAGCCCGGTGCTGCACGGCCATTATTGAGGCCCTGTGCCGCCGCGCGGACACTACAAGGGGCCGAACGGGCGTTTTTTTGCGGATTTTTCGTTTTTCGGTTGCATTTGCGCGCCGGATATGCTACAGTTATTCCTGTATCAAACTGCGTATTTGTAAAAGGAGCGTCCATTCATGAATGTTTTTGAGATCATCAGCGGCGTTATTCTGATTATCGCCGCCGTTGCCATCATCGTCTTCACCATGATGCAGGAGCCCAAGGGCCGCGGTCTGTCCAGCGTCATCATGGGCGGTGACGGCCAGGCGGAAGCTGGTCGCGGCCGTGGCCGTGACGCCAATCTGGCCCGGGCGACCAAGATCGCCGGCGCGGTGTTTGTTGTGGTCACCATCCTGGTCGGCGTGCTGAGCGCTCGACTGGGTGCTTGATCGGTACAGGAAATGAGGAATGGAAGGGTCCGCCGTTCGCGGGCCCTTTTGTTCGTGCCGGGCGGCAGGGGCCGTTCGGCTGGGAAAGAATGAGAAAGGGTAAAATTGTATGTCACTGCAAACCAAGATCCTGAAAGAGATCGAAAAGCGGCCCTGCCGCCTGAAAGAACTAAAAAAACGGCTGGGCAACGATAAGAAGGTCCAGCGCACGGTGGAGGACCTGGTGCGCCAGGGGATGCTCTGCGAAAAGGACGGGGCCTATTTCCTCACCCGCACCGGCGACGCCGACAAGGCGTTCCCCTGCCGTCTGGTCAAGCTGGGCCGGCGGTTCGGTTTTGCGGCCCGCTTGGATGGAGAAGGGGACATCTTCGTTCCTGGCCGCAGCCTGTTGGGCGCGATGCCCGGCGACCAGGTGCTGGTGCGTCTGTTCGACAATCCCCGGGTAGCTGGTTCCCAGGAGGGCGAGGTGGTCAGCATCCTGGAGCCGCACAACACCTTTGTGGGCGAGATCGTGGAGGCGGAGGGCCGTCTGGCTCTGAAGCCGGACGTGAGCCCGGACAACCTGCTCTATATTAAAAAGAGCGCTGACGGCGGTGCGCGGCCAGGCGAAAAGGCGGCGGTGGAGATTTTGGAACGGGGGGACCACCACGCCGATCACCGGGCCGGTGTGGCCATGCGCTTTGGCAGCGCGGACCAGGCCAGCCACTGCATCGAGGCGCTTCTCTACGCGGCCGGGCTGCACCGGCGTTTCCCGGAAAAGGTCAAGGCGGAAGCCCGGAAACTGGAAGGGGCCACGGTGCGCCCCAGCCAGATGCAGGGCCGGCTGGATCTGCGCAACCAGCCCATCTTCACCATTGACTCCGCCTCCACCAAGGATATCGACGACGCGGTCAGCATCGAGCGCACCGCGGACGGCTACCGGCTGGGGGTGCACATCGCGGATGTGAGCGAATACGTCAAGCCGGGCACCGCGCTGGACGACGAGGCGTTCCAGCGGGGCACCTCGGTGTATTTTGGCGAGAGCGTACTGCCCATGCTGCCCCGGCAGCTGTCCAACGGGATCTGCAGCCTGAATCCCCAGGAGGACCGCATGGCCTTCTCCTGCCTGATCGAACTGGACGGGCGGGGCGAGATCACTGGGTATCGGTTTGTCAAAACGGTGATCCGCAGCCGGGTCAAGGGGGTATACGACGAGATCAACGCCCTGCTGGCCGGCCAGGGCGATGGCGCTCTGGCGGAAAAGTATGCGCGGGTCTCCGCGCAGCTGCCCCTGCTGGACGAGCTGTACCGGCTGCGGGCAGCACTGCGCAAGCAGCGGGGCGGCCTGGAGATCGAGAGCGACGAGGCCAAGATCGTGCTGGACGAGCAGGGCCGCTGTGTGGACGTGATCTGCCGGGACCGGGGCCGCAGCGAGATGATCATCGAGGAGTGCATGCTGCTGGCCAACCAGTGCGCCGCCAAAGCGGCCCGCAAGGCCAAGGCGCCCTTTGTCTACCGGGTGCATGAAAAGCCTGACGCCGACCGGCTGGAACGGCTCAAGACCCTGTTGACCGCCTGCAATGTGAATGTAGACTTCCCGCCGGAAGGCCCCAGCCCCCGCAACTTTGCGGATCTGCTGGACGCCACCCGGGGCACCCCGCTGGAGCGGGCTATCCACACCGGCGTGCTGCGCTGCATGTCCAAGGCCTGCTACGACACCGTGCCCAAGGGCCACTTCGGCCTGGCGCTGGAGGATTACGCCCATTTCACCAGCCCCATCCGGCGGTATCCTGACCTGGCCATCCACCGCATCCTGACCGACCTGATCGCGGGTGTCAGCGAGAGCGCGCTGCAGGAGAGATACAGCGAGTTTGTCCGGTCGGCGGCGGATCAGTCCAGCGCCCGGGAGGTGCTGGCCATGCAGATCGAGCGCAGCGCCACCAGCTGCTACAAGGCCGAGTATATGCAGGCCCGCCTGGGGCAGGAGTTCGAGGGCGTGGTCAGCGGCGTGGCCGCCCACGGGGTCTATGTGGAACTGCCCAACACGGTGGAGGGCATGCTGCGCACCGCCGAGATCTGCAAGGGCGAACCGGTCCTCACCGACGGGGTGCGGGTCTCCGATCCCATCTCCGGCAAGAGCTGGGCGCTGGGCGACACCGTCCGCGTCAAGGTCACCCGGGTGGATATCGCGCTGGGCAACGTGGATTTCGCCCTGGCCGAGCCGGCCGAGTAAGCGAAAGATCCTGGCAAAAATTCCGCGTTTTTTGCCGCGTTCCGGCTTGACAGGGGCCGGGGCGTTTGGTATAATAAATTGCTGCCTTGTGAACAGGGCAGCGGCGGCGCGCTTTGCGCCGCATCCTTGCCCCGAAAGGGGCCATACGTCCAAAAGGAGGTGTACAGAGAAATGGCTAAGTACGAAACCATGCTGGTTACCAGCGCCGCTCTGGATGAGGAGGCTTCCGCCGCTCTGGTGGGCAAGTTCAAGACCCTCATCGAGGCGAACGGCACCATCGATTCTGTCGACGAGTGGGGCAAGCGCCGTCTGGCGTATCCCATCAACGACGAGGTCGAAGGCGTTTACACGGTGATTCAGTTCACAAGCGAGCCCAGCTTCCCCGCTGAGCTGGAGCGTATCTACAAGATCACCGACGGTGTTCTGCGCTTTTTGACCACCGCTGTCGAGGCGTAAGGAGGCAAATCATGCTGAATGTTGTTGCGATCATGGGCCGGCTGGTGTCCGACCCGCAGCTGCGTCAGACCAATACCGGCAAGAGCGTAGCGTCCCTTCGCATTGCTTGCGACCGGGGCCGGCGCGACGCCAACGGCCAGATGCAGGCCGATTTCTTCGACGTGACCGCCTGGGACCGCACCGCGGAGTTTATCTGCCGGTACTTCCACAAGGGCGAGATGATCGCCGTGGACGGCCGCCTGCAGTCCCGCAACTATCAGGACAAGAACGGCAATAACCGCACTGCCATCGAGATCGTGGCCAACAACGCCAATTTCGTGGGCAGCAAGGGGTCCGGCAACAGCGGCAGCAGCAGCCCCGCGCCCCAGCAGGAATACGCCCGGCCGGCCGCCGTGGAAGCGGCCCCCAGCTATTCCGCCGGCAGCAATGAAGATTTCTCGGTGATCGATGCCGACAGCGAGGATCTTCCGTTCTAAGGCCGGACCTACACGGCCCGAACACAGAGTTCGACAGTATTCTGACAGGAGGTAACAAGCCATGGCTTTTGAGAAGACCGAAGGTGCCCGTCCCGCTCGTCCCGTGCGGCGCGGCCGCAAGAAGGTATGCAGCTTCTGCGTGGATCGCGTGGAGCATATCGACTACAAGGATGTCGCCCGTCTGCGCAAGTATGTGAGCGAGCGCGCCAAGATCATTCCCCGTCGTGTCACCGGCACCTGCGCGTTCCATCAGCGTGAGCTGACCGTCGCCATCAAGCGTGCCCGTCACGTGGCCCTGATGCCCTACGTGAGCGACTGATCGCGTATCTCAACGATTGAAAACGGCCGAAAGCAGCGCTTTCGGCCGTTTTTTGTCCGGCTTTTTTATGGTATAATGGCAGCGGGAAAAAACTGCGCCGATCTGGATGAAAAAGGAGGCTGCCGCAGGTGGCAAAGCATACAAACAGGGACCGTGTCCCCGCGCTGGTACTGGTGGTGGGGCTGGTGGCGATCGGGGCGTTCTGCCTGCTGCTGCGGGCGGAATTGCGCCTGGCCCGGCCGATCGACCCGTCCGGGCTGGATATCCTGCCCGCCGGCAGCTACGCCTGTGCCTTCTACCCGGCGCAGGACGCGCAAAACGGGGACGTGGGCCTTACCGGCTGGGCTGTGCCGGAGCGGCAGCGGTACGAGCAGGTGCGCCAGTGGGTGGCGGTATACGACAGCCAGACCGGTCGTTATACCCGGCTGCCCACCGTGATGGAGGAGAATACCGAACCCATGGAGGTGCTGGAGGATCCCCAGAACGCGCTGTTCGGCGGATTCTACGCGCTGGTTCCGCAGCGGTTTGTGGCCAGCGCCGCCCAGTGTGAACTCTGCATTTTGGACCGGTCCAATCTGCGGCGCAATCTGGTACATACCGGCGTGATGCTCAGCGAGGTGCTGGCATGAGGGCGGCGCGCGTCCGCCGGCTATGGCTGGCCGGGATCTTCGGCGTGTTCTTTCTGGCGGTGCTGCTCTACCATCTGCCGCTGGCCGCCAGCAACGACGATCTGTACTACGCCGGCGTGCTCAACGGGGAGACCTGGACCCAGTTTCTGCTGCGGCATTACCGGGTCTGGTCGGCTCGCCTGATCCTGGACGGGTTTATGGCCTGGTTTGCCCGCCTGCCGTATGGGGTGTGGAAGGTGCTGGACAGCCTGATCCTGGCCAGCCTGCCGTGGCTTCTCTGCCGGGTGACCCGGCTGGAGGGGCGCCCCTGGGCCGCTGCGACCGCCTGCGGCGTGCTGGCGTTCTATCCCTGGCACCACATCTCAAGCGCGGGCTGGATGGTCACCACCGTGTTCTATCTCTGGACCGGCGCGGCGGCATTGGCGGCGTTCGGGCTGCTGGTGCGCGAGCTGCACGGGGCGCCGGCCCGTGCCTGGCAGACGGCGCTGGCGCTGGTGGGGATGGCCTTTGCCTGCAACATGGAATCGGTGGCGGTGTTCTGCGCTCTCTGTATGGTGCCGTTCACCCTGTGGCGGCTGCTCCGCCGCCGCCCGGTGCGTGTACTGCAAGTGGGCATGACCCTCATCCCGCTGCTGATGCTGGCCTTTGCGGCCCTGTCGCCCGGCCTTGCCAGCCGCACCGGCGGCGAGACCGCCTCCTATTGGGTGGATATGCCCATGCGGGGGCTGGCGCAGCGGCTGGAACTGGGGCTGGTGTTCAGTCTGGAACCGCTGTTCTTTGAGCGGAACTGGGTGTTCCTGATCTTCTGTGTGCTGCTGGCGCGGGCTGCCTGGCGCTGCGCCCGCCGTCCGCTGCCGCTGGTCTGCGCGGGAATCCCGCTGCTGGCCAGCCTGGCCTTCGGCTGGGCAGGGAAGTGGGTTTTCCGGCTGGTTCCCGCCCTGTCGGCGTTCCGGCCCACCGACTACGAGGAGGGCAGCGTGGTGCTGCGCACCAGCGGAAGCTGGCTGACCTACCTGCCCCTGGCAACCTGCTGCGTGCTGTTTCTGCTGCTCTGCGTGGCGCTGCTGGCGGTGCTGAGCCCCGGGATCCGGGGCTGGATCGGCATGTGGGTGCTGGCCGCCGGGCTCTGCACCCAGGGGATGCTGGGCTTTTCGCCCACTATCTGGATCTCCGGCACCCGCACCGAGTTCTTCTTCGTCCTGTCCATCATGGCGCTGTGCCTGCTGCTGGTGCGCCGCTGCCCGCCCCGCGGCCGGGTGGACCGGCTGGGTTTCGGCGGCTTTTCGGTGCTGAGCCTGCTGATGCTGGCCCGGCTGGCCTGGCAGGGCGTGAGCGCGCTTCTGTAAACAATAGCACGGGCCTTTCCGATGGGGAAAGGCCCGTGCTTGTTTATTCTTCTTCAGAAGCCGGTGGCTGTGTCTCCGGGTCCGGCGGAGTATCCTGTGGCGGCAGGGGCTGGCCGTATTCGTCCACCCCGCGCAGCTTGAGCGCCAGGGCCAGCCCGTCGCTGACCAGGGAGTAGAGCACCGCGAAGGTGGGCACCCCCAGCACCATGCCGGCGAAACCGAACAGCCCGCCGCCCACGATGATGGCCACCAGCACCCACAGAGCCGACAGCCCGGTGGAATCCCCCAGGATCTTGGGCCCCAGGATGTTGCCGTCAAACTGCTGCAGCACCAGCACAAAGATCGCGAATTCCAGCGCCTTGATGGGATCGAAGATCAGCAGGATCATGATGCTGGGGATCGCGCCGATAAATGGCCCGAAGAAGGGGATCACGTTGGTCACGCCGATCACCGTGCTGATCAGCATGGTCAGCGGCATCCGGAACAGGGTCATGCCGATGAAACAGATGATGCCGATGATCAGGCTGTCCAGCAGCTTGCCGTTGATAAAGCCGCTGAACACCTCGTTGGCGTGACGGCAGATATCCAGCACCTTGCGGCTGCGCCGCAGCGGCAGCATCGCGTAGACCACCTTATGCATCTGATGGATCAGTTTGTCCTTTTCCAGCAGCATATACAGCGCCGAGATGATGGCGGTGATGGCGGTGACCAGCCCGTTGCCGATGGCCACGCCGTAGCCCAGCAGTTTGGGCAGCACCAGCGTGGTGATCAGGGAACTGGCCTGGCTTACCAGTTCGCTGTAGGAGGACAGCACCCGGTCCAGTTCGGAACTGTCCAGCCCGAATTCCGAGGAGATGTTCTGGATCCAGAGCCGCAGCTGGACCAGGTAGCCGGGCACCCCGGCAGCCAGGGTGGTAAGGCTCTGCACCACCTGGGGAATCACCAGCCCCAGCAATACGCTCACCAGGACCAGCGCGCAGACAAAGGAGAGCGCCACCGACGGCCCGCGTTTGCCGCGGAACAGCTTTTTCTGGAAATACCGGGCCGGGCCGTCCAGCAGATAGGCGATGGCGATACCGATGAAGAAGGGGGAGAGCAGGGAAAAAACCTGCCCGGCAACCGCCTTTACCTGCCCGAAGTTGGACAGGGCCAGATAAAACAGGATGCCGGAAAACACCACGATCAGGTGGGAGGCCACATTCTGGGTGACCTGCCATTTGTTGTTCTTCATCGTTCACGCTCCCCGCCGCGGGTCAGCGCGGCGTTTTTTGGTTTCTACTTGTATTATACCGTAGCGGCGGATAAAATTCCAGATGTTTGCGCCCGCCAGCAAGGGGAAAGCCCCTCACACGGCAACACCCCCGCGGCCGCCGGCCGCGGGGGCGCGCAGGGCATGGCGGCTTATTCCACCGTCACGCTCTTGGCCAGGTTGCGGGGTTTATCCACATCGCAGCCGCGCAGCACGCTCATGTAGTAGGCGAACAGCTGCAGCGGCACGATCAGCTGCAGCGGCATCAGAAGATCCGGGCAGTCCGGCAGGCGCAGCAGATGGTCGGCCGCGTCGTCCGGCACAGCGGTGTCCTCCCGGCAGAGCAGGATCACCCGCGCCCCCCGGCTGCGGGCCTCCCGCACGTTGGACAGGGTCTTTGTGCTCACCGCCCGCTGGGTGGCAAGGGCCACCACCGGCGTTCCTGTGACCACCAGCGAGATGGTGCCGTGCTTGAGTTCGCCCGCCGCGTAGGCGTCCGAGTGGATGTAGCTGATCTCCTTGAGCTTCAGCGAGGCCTCCAGGCTCAGGGCGTAATCCAGCCCCCGGCCCATAAAGAACAGGTCCTCGCTGTTCATGAACTGGCTGGCCAGATACTGCACCCGGTCACAGTGCTCCAGCAGCGCCTGCTGGCGCTCGCCCATCTTCTGCAGTTCGGCGGTCAGATCCCGCACCTCCTGCTCGGAGCGGGTGCCCCGGGCCAGCGCCATCCGCAGCGCCAGCAGATACATAGCGCACAGCTGCACGCTGTAGGCCTTGGTGGAGGCCACCGCGATCTCCGGCCCGGCGTAGGTGTAGAGCACCTCGTCCGCCTCCCGGGCGATGGAGGAGCCCACCACATTCACCACCGCCAGCACCCGAGCGCCCTTCTGACGGGCCAGCCGCAGGGCGGCCAGGGTGTCGCTGGTCTCGCCGCTCTGGCTGATAATGACCACCAGATCCTCCGGCCCCACGATCGGGTCCCGGTAACGGAACTCGCTGGCGATATCCACCACAGCGGGCACCCGCGCCAGCTGCTCCACCAAGGCCCGGCCCACCATGCCGGCGTGCATGGCGGTGCCGCAGGCCACAAACTGCACCGAGCGCACACCGCGCAGGTAGTCGTCGGTGATGGCCTCAAGCCCCAGGCAGGGCAGGCCGTCCTGCACCCGGGGATTGACGGTGGCGGCGATGGCCCGGGGCTGCTCGTGGATCTCCTTGAGCATGAAATGGGGATAGCCGCCCTTTTCCGCGGCCTCCAGATCCCAGTCCACCGTCAGGCGTTCCTTCTGGATCACGTGGTCGAACTCGTTGTACACGCAGACGCCGCCGGGCTGCAGCACCGCCACCTCGCCCTCGTCCAGCACGCTGTACTGGCGGGTGTACCGCAGCAGCGCCGGGATGTCGGAGGCCACAAAGTTCTCGCCCTGGCCGTAGCCCACGATCAGCGGGCTCTCCTTGCGCACGGCGAACACCGTGTCGGGCAGGTCCCGGAACAGCACCGCCAGCGCGTAGCTGCCCCGCACCCGGCTGGCCATCTCGTGCAGCGCCGCCAGCGGGTCATCCTTATAGCAGCTGTCCAGCAGTTTGGCCAGCACCTCGGTGTCGGTGTCGCTCTCAAAGGTGTACCCCTTGCGCGCCAGGTTTTCTTTCAGATGCGCGTAATTTTCAATGATGCCGTTGTGTACGATGCACACCCGGCCGCCGCTGTGGGGATGGCTGTTCACGTCGCTGGGCGCGCCGTGGGTAGCCCAGCGGGTATGCCCGATCCCGCAGCCGCAGGCGGGCAGGGGATGGTCGGCCAGCTTCTGGCGCAGCGCGTCCAGCCGGCCCATGGCCTTTTCCACCTGGATCTGGCCGCGCTCATTGACGGCAATGCCCGCTGAGTCGTACCCCCGGTACTCCAGCTTGCTCAGCCCTTCCAACAAAACTTCCACCGCGTTACGGTAGCCGGTATATCCTACGATTCCACACATAATTCCCTGTTTCTCCCTTGATTGGGCCGGAAACGGCCGCACAAAACCAGGCCCGGCAGGCCATTGCCCGGCCCGGGTCGGTTTGGGGACGCACAAAACCAGGGGGCGCGCCGCACAACGCTGTGCGGTGAGGGCTCCGCAGCCCCGCGCTCCGATCGTTTCAAATGAAACTCCCGCCGTTTTCCGGCAAATGTGTATGCGGGCGGCGTCCGGCTGTGCAGACAGGCGGAACGCGCCCTTCGGATCGAACGGTCTGCCGCCAAAACGAACGCGCGGCAAACCAGAACCGCTGCGAAGCTCCCACAGCGATCCCGCCGGGGCAAAGCCCGGCCATGTAAGATGTATCAGCAGAACCGTTTGCGGCATCGCAGGGGCACGCCGGACCGCGTGGTGTCCGGGGGCGCTGTGCGCGCCTTGCTGCCTGGCGCGGAAGATACCGCGCGCACGCTGCGATACAACTTGTTGACAGCGGCCTCTGTGTTCCGGCATTGCTGCCGGGTTTTGCTCCGCTGCTGATGACTGTGCGGTCCACAGCCAGAGGGTCACCCGCCGAATCTTTCGATAAACCCTCACCTCGTCACCCTCACGGCCTTACGGCCGTGTGGCCCGGCGCTCTCCCATACCTGCCGAGAGGCCCCGCCTCCTTTCCATCTTTTCCAAACAGCGCCGCCTACCGCCGCCGCGGCAGCAGCGGGCGGATGCGCACCAGATACAGACGCGCCACACTGACCAGTGCCCGGTCGTAGATCCAAAGGGTCAGATTCCCCAGCACCAGCAGCGCGGCCAGCATCCAGGACTGATACGCGCGCAGTTCTTCTATAATATATGCCAGGCGGAAGAGCTGCGTGAGGGTGCCGTACATGGCAGCGATCGCGCCGTTCCATACCGCCAGCTTTACCCCCCAGCGCAGCACGGCGGGCCGGATCCGGTCCAGCCGTACCTTTAACAGGGGGTAATAGCCCAACAAAAAGAGAAAAGCAAACGCCATCTCCGGATCCGGCACCGTCAGCACACAGATCAGAGACACCGCCAGCCAGGTAAGCCAGGCCGCCCGGGCGCCGCACTCGATCAGCACCGGCACTAGCAGCGCGCCGCTCAGCGCCGGCGCGCAGAAGGTGGCCAGCGGCAGCACGCTGCCGCCCAGCATCACCGCCACACACAGCCCGGCCACAATGCCGCAGAAGGCGATCGGCCAGCTGTTTGTCTGACGGCGCATCTCAGCAGCCTCGTCCGCAACCGCAGCACATGTCCATACACATCATGGCCATGCACATATCGCAGCAACTGCATCCCATGGCCCCGTCCTGGGGCATGCCATAGGGGGCGTTGTAGGGGTTGCCGGGCATCTGCCCGCCCGCGCTGTTTTTCAGGTTGCGGTAGGCGGCGGCGTATTCCCGGTTAGAGGGGGCCATCCGGCAGGCCTGCTCAAAGTACGCCTGCGCTTCGCCCAGCCAGCCTTTATAATAGTAGGCGCTGCCCATGAGGAAATTCCACTCGGCGCTGGCCTGCCCGTTGGGCACCCGCTGCAGGGCGGCCAGCGCGTCGTCCGCCCGCCCTTCGCTGATCATGGCCCGGATCTGGGGATAGCCGGTGGGGCCGCTGGTGGTGCCGCCCGGTTCGCTCCCGGGGGCACGGCCGGTGCGCAGCTGGCCCATGATCTCGTCAAAGGCCGCGTCGATCTGCTGCATCTTTTCCCGGGCCTGGTCCCGCAGAGGGCCGGCTTCGTAGTTGTCCGGGTTGTAGGTCTGCGCCAACCGCCGGTAGGCAGCCCGCACCTCCTCTTCGGATGCGCCGGGCGTCAGCCCCAGAATCTGATACGGATCCATAGAAAATCCTCCTTATCGTTCAGGGCGCCGGCTTTTCCGCGCGGCCGGCTGTCCGGCGCGCTGGATGCTCTGGGCCAGCCCCAGGAAGATGATGTTGTCCAGAATGGTCTTGCTGTGCCGCCAGGGCAGCAGATTGTAGCACAGCGCGATCTCGCCCGCTGCCATGCGGCAGAGTTCCTGCGCCCGGGCCACCGCCTGCTCGTGGGTCATGCCCTGCAGCAAAAACACATTGTAGCGGCCCCGCTGCCGGTCCTGTTCCAGGTCCTCGGCGGCGTCCAGCCAGTACAGGATCTTGCCCAAAAACAGCCCCAGCCGCTCCAGCGCGGGCCGGTCGGCGGGGGAGGGGGCGCACTGGCGCAGGATCGCGGCGCACATGCGGCCGGTGGGCTCGGCGGCCTGGTCGGGGCTCTTGGCCTGATCGGCCTCCAGCCGCTGCTGGGCCAGGGTCTGCGCGGCCAGTTCCGCGTCCAGTTCCGGCTGCGCGGCCTTGGCCTTGCGCCAGGCGGGCCGCAGCAAAAGCCGCAGCGCGCCCGCCGCCAGGGCGCGGGGCCCCTTCTCGTCGGCCCGGTCATCCGCCAGCTTGTACCAGCACAATAGCACCATCGCCGCGGCGGCCAGCCGCAGGCCCTGGGTGCTCTGCAGGATACAGTGCTTGCGCACCGGGCTCGCGATACACCGGCTGCGGCACACGCCGCCCATCTCGCCGGCCAGGCTGTCCGCCATCAGGGCCACCAGCACCAGGTCATAGTTCAGAAACATCCGGGCCACAAACCCGTAGTCCTGGCCCAGCTGCCCGCACAGACCGCAGTAGGTGGCCCGGTAGCTTTCCCATTCCCGCACGCGAAGTTCCGGTTTGCAGGGGGTCACATAGCCAAACATCCCCACAGTTCCCCCTTCCCGGCGCAGTGCATGTTTGTATCATACACCATTCCCGCGCATTTTACAATTCACGGAGGGTCTTGTTCGGGAAAAGTTTACAAATGTGAAGAGAAAAATCCGCCCAAACGCACAAAAAAGCCGCTTCGATGGTGCGAAGCGGCAGCGGCTTATTGGGGCAGATCCTCCACGGTGCAGAAAGAAAATCCGTTTTCCTTGAACCAGCTGATGATATCCGGCAGCGCTTCCACGGTGGAATCGGTCGCCTTGGTGTCGTGCATGAGCACCACGCAGACGTCCCGTTCCTTGGCGTCCTTGACGATGTTGCGCAGGATGGTCGCAGCGCCGGGATGTCCGCCGGCCGCGTCCTCGGCGCTCACGTTCCAGTCGATGGTGTGGTAGCCGCGCTCCGCCGCCTGTTCCTTGAGCCGGGTCATGATCCGGCTGCCGCCATACCGGTGGCTGATGGTGTTGGTGCTGCCGCCGATGAACCGCAGCCAGGTCAGCGCTTCCGGGTCGGGCACATAGGGGGCCAGCCGTTCCTTCAGCGCCTTGATGTCAGCCCAGAAATCGGTGGTGCTGCTGTATACCTTGCTGTATTCGTGGGTACAGCTGTGCAGCCCGATCTGGTGCCCCTCCGCCTGGATGCGTTCCAGCAGCGGCAGATATTCCTCGTTGTTCTCGGCGGTCACCACAAAAAAGGTGGCGGGCACCTGCTGCTGGGCCAGAATGTCCAGAATGGGTTCGGTGTTGCGGCTGGGGCCGTCGTCAAAGGTCAGCGCCACCCACTTTTTGCCGTCCGCCTCGGCGGTCTGCGCCCGGGGCAGGAACCCCGCGTCATCGGGAATGTCGGTCAGGTCGCTCTCCCGGCAGACCGCGCCCGGTCCGCTCAGCCGCAGCAGCACGGCGGCGCAGGCCAGCGCCAGGATACCGCCCGCCAGCAGCCGGCGGGCGAAAAGGGTCAGCTGCATCTCTCTCGCCTCTTTTTCTTGATTTGGTTTGCGAAAGCTTTTATACTTATACCTATGACGCAACAGCCCGGGTTATCCCGAGAACATAAGGAGAAAAAGATGGAAATTGTGACATTGCTCGCGGCGGTGCTGGCCTGTGTGTTTTCCCTGGCGGCGCTTTTGCGGGGACGGGATGCCGGCGGTCTGCAGGGGGAGGACCTGGAAAAGGTGCGCCAGGACCTGCTGGCGGAACTGCGCCAGACCCGCAAGGAACTGGCAGACGCCCAGAGCCGCGCCTCCCAGACCCAGGACACCCATCTGCGGGAGGGGCTGCAGCACCTGGCGCAACAGCAGAATGCCCTGCAGCGCACGGTGACCGATCAGCTGCTGCTGGTGAACGAGCAGCTCAAGGGCACCGGGATGCAGAGCGAGCAGAAACTGGAGAACATCCGCCAGACGGTGGAGCAGCGGCTGACCAGCCTGCAGGCGGACAACAACCAGCAGCTGGCCCAGATGCGCCAGACGGTGGGCGAGAAGCTGCAAAAGACCCTGGACGACAAGCTGCGCCAGAGTTTTGAACTGGTGAGCAGCCGCCTGGAGGCGGTATACAAGGGCCTGGGCGAGATGCAGACGCTGGCGGCCGGGGTCGGGGACCTGAAAAAGGTGTTGAGCAATGTGAAGACTCGGGGCATCCTGGGGGAGGTGCAGCTGGGCGCGATCCTGGAACAGCTGCTGGCCCCGGCCCAGTACGCGGCCAACGTGGCCACCGTGCCCGGCAGCAGCGAGCGGGTGGAGTACGCCCTGCGGCTGCCCGGGGACGGGGAAGAGACGATCTGGATGCCCATTGACGCCAAGTTCCCGCTGGACGCCTACAACGCGCTGCTGGCCGCCTACGACGCCGCCGACCCGGCCGCGGTGGAAGCGGCCGCCCGGGAACTGGACAAGCGGCTGCGCGCCTTTGCCAAGGATATCCACGACAAGTACCTGGCCCCGCCCCACACCACCGAGTTCGGGGTGATGTTCCTGCCGGTGGAAGGGCTGTACGCCGAGGCGGTGCGCCGGGGCATCACCGAGCGGCTCCAGCGGGAGTATAAGGTGGTGGCCGCCGGCCCCACCACCATGGCGGCGCTGCTCAACAGCTTGCAGATGGGCTTCCGCACCCTGGCCATCCAGAAGCGCTCGGGAGAGGTCTGGCAGGTGCTGGGCAGCGTGAAAGGGGAGTTTGCCCGGTTCGGTCAGGCCCTGGCTCAGACCCAGGCCCGCCTGGAACAGGCCAGCCGGGACCTGGAAAACCTGGTGGGGGTGCGCACCCGCCAGATGCAGCGCCGTCTTGAGGCGCTGGACAAGCTGGAGAGCAGCGACGAGCCGACCAGTTTCCCCAAGCTGTGATGCGGGTTGCGGCGAAAAGAACAGGGCCGATGCTGCCGATTTGATTTTGTCCCGGGCCCCAGCGCCCCGGCAACAAAAGACTTGACGCGGCCGGACGATGTATGCTAAAATATCCCTTGCAGTAGTTGTTGACTGCTGCCGATAAGCGGAAGTGCTGGAATCGGCAGACAGGCACGTTTGAGGTGCGTGTGTCCATGACGTGTGGGTTCAAGTCCCATCTTCCGCACCAAAAAAATCGACAAGTCCTTTGCGGGCTTGTCGATTTTTCTTTACTGTATGCAAAACTTCTCCGCAAGGATGACCGGCCGTCTGCGGCACGTTCCTATAAAAAGGCCCCGGCCGGGATAACCGGCCGGAGCATGTTGCGAGAAAATGGGGGCCACACTCAGGAACACAGAGCGACGGCAGCCTGCCGCTGCCGAGAGGCCAGCAGCTGATCGTCGGTGGCGATAAAGAATTTGCCCTTGTCCGACCCGAACAGCACCGATACGGTGGGCTGCTGGGCGTCAAACAGGCTCCGCACCTGCTTCTGGGTCAGGAACCGGCCTTCCCGGTAATCGGCCAGCTGTTCCGGGTTGGCCAGCCGCTCGCCCAGGGTGCGCCAGAAATTGGCCCCGAAAATCTCCAGGGAGGACAAAACTAGCGCGTCCGCGTCGGACAGATCTTCCTCGGTGTAAACGCTCTGCGCCACGTTGACAAGGAACTGCTTCTCAATGCCGGCAATCACATTCAGCTTCTGCCCCTCGCGCTCGTAGACGAACTTCTGATACACCGCCTCACCGAAATTCTCCCCGGCGTAATCCCGGCTCAGGATTCCGGCGTTCACGTCCATGTTCAGGGTGGCGATGAACATCCGGTTCACTTCCTCCACAACGGCCTGGTCGTTGATCTCCTCCACGGCAGGCTGGCACAACACGCCCTTGCCCACAATGGCCATGTCGGCAGTGGAGATGTGCTCCAGCAGCCAGCCGATCCCGGCGCCGATAAAATCAAATACCTCATCCCGGGTGCAGGTGCCCCGCTCGGTGATCTGCTCAAAGCGGGCCAGCTGATCCCGCTGGAATTCGTCGTGCAGCCGCTTGTGCGCCGCGTAATCCTTGTAGTGGATCTGGCGCATATAGGCTTCTTCCCGGGCCGCGTGCTCGGCAAAATAATTTTTCATGTATTTAACGCCCTCCCGCACGACGAAGATCCGGGTCCGTTCGTCCGTGCCCTGGGGATCGTTGACGGCGTTCACGATCTTCTCCGCGATCTGAAACAGGCGCTTGTGGTCGTTGTCCAGCATGGCCAATCCCATCATGGACTGTTCATTCCAGTTGATTTTTATCTTAAATTGTATCCCCCTGTTGAATATGGTGTGTGTTCTTCGGATGTGGTGTGCTCTCTTTGAAACGCTCTTTCTAATAATACAATGAGGGAACACAAAAATTTATTGCACGCGCAACAAAAAAATTTTATTTTGGGCTAAAATTGTGAAAATCTCGCTGGACCCTCCTGCCGCCGATCGTCGGCAGGCCTTGACAAAAACGCCTGTTTCGGTATACAATAGGCGCCATACAGTGGACAACGGCGTCCACAGTCCTGGTGCTGCTGTACCCAAGGGCTGTGGGCGCTGTCTTTTTTGTCCGCCATAAGAGGGGGAACGGGATATGAACCGAAAGGAAAATCTGTACGATCCGCGCTTTGAGCATGACGCCTGCGGGATCGGGGCCGTGGTGAGTATCGACGGCCGGAAGTCCCACGATACGGTGGACGATGCGCTTCGTATCGTGGAAAAACTGGAACACCGGGCCGGCAAAGACGCCACAGGCGAGACCGGTGACGGCGTGGGAATTCTGCTTCAGATTCCGCACGCTTTCTTTCAGCGCGCCGCCGCGGAGTGCGGCATCACGCTGGGCGAGGCGGGCAGCTATGGCGTAGGGATGTTCTTCTTCCCGCAGGACCGGTTGCGCACCAGCCAGGCCCGCAAGATGGTGGAGATCATTGCCGAAAAAGAGGGCGTGCCGGTGCTGGGCTGGCGTACCGTGCCGGTACATAAAGAGATTTTGGGCAAACGGGCGGCGGACTGCATGCCCTGCATCATGCAGTGCTTTCTGCAAAAGCCCGAGGATGTGGAGCCGGGCCTGCCCTTTGACCAGCGGCTGTACCTGATCCGCCGTACCTTTGAGCAGAGCAGCGTGGATACCTATGTAGTGTCCATGTCCTCCCGCACGATCGTATATAAGGGTATGTTCCTGGTGCAGCAGCTGCGCGGATTCTACCCGGATCTGTCCAGCCCCGATTGCGAGAGCGCCATCGCGCTGGTGCACTCCCGCTTCTCCACCAACACCAATCCCAGCTGGGAGCGGGCCCATCCCAACCGGATGATCCTGCACAACGGCGAGATCAATACCATCCGGGGCAACGCCGACCGGATGCTGGCCCGGGAAGAGACCATGTCCAGCCCCTTTATCCGGCAGGAGCGGGAAAAGGTGTTCCCCGTGATCAACGGCGAGGGTTCCGACTCCGCCATGCTGGACAACGTGCTGGAATTTCTGGTCATGAACGGGGTGGAACTGCCGCTGGCGGTGATGATCACCATCCCCGAGCCCTGGCGCAACGACAACACCATCAGCCGGGAAAAGCGGGATTTCTACCAGTACTACTCCACCATGATGGAGCCTTGGGACGGCCCCGCCGCCATCCTGTTCTCGGACGGCGACGTGGTGGGCGCGGTGCTGGACCGGAACGGTCTGCGCCCCTCCCGCTACTACATCACCGACGACAACCGCCTGATCCTCTCCTCGGAGGTGGGCGTGCTGGATATCCCGCCGGAGCACATCGTGAAGAAGGACCGGCTTCGTCCGGGCCGGATGCTGCTGGTGGATACCCGCGCCGGCCGCCTGATCTCGGACGAGGAGTGCAAGGCCCGGTACGCTTCCCGCAGCCCCTACGGCGAGTGGCTGGATATGCACCTGGTCCAGCTCAGCGAGCTGCCGGTGCCCAACAAGCGGCCGGAGCATCACACCCAGCAGCAGCGGGACCGGCTGTACAAGGCTTTCGGCTATACCTATGAGGATGTGAAGAACGCCATCCTTCCCATGGCCCGCACCGGCGGGGAAGCCACCGCCTCCATGGGCGTGGACATCCCGCTGGCGGTCCTCAGCGACCACCATCCGCTGCTGTTCAACTACTTCAAGCAGCAGTTCGCCCAGGTCACCAACCCGCCCATCGACGCGATCCGGGAACAGGTGGTCACCGATACCCATGTATATGTGGGCTCCGACGGCAACCTGCTGGAGGAAAAACCCGAAAACTGCCGGGTGCTGCAGATCGAAAACCCGATCCTGACCGCGGTGGATCTGATGAAGATCCGCGCCATGAAGAAGGAGGGCTTCTGCACCGTCACCGTTTCGCTGCTCTATTATAAGAATACACCGCTCAAGCGGGCGCTGGATATGCTGTTTGTCAACTGCGACCGGGCCTACCGCAGCGGCGCCAACATCCTGATCCTGTCCGACCGGGGTGTGGATGAGAACCACCTGGCCATTCCGTCCCTGTTGGCGGTGTCGGCCATGGAGCAGTACCTGGTGCGCACCAAAAAGCGCACCGCCGTCTCCATCATCCTGGAGAGCGGCGAGCCCCGGGATGTGCATCAGTTTGCCACCCTGCTGGGATACGGCGCCCGGGCCATCCATCCCTATCTGGCCCACGAGTGCATCGAGGAACTGGTGGACCGGGGGATGCTGGACAAGGACGTGTCCATCGCCATCCACGATTACAACAGCGCCATTCTGCACGGCATCGTCAAGATCGCTGCCAAGATGGGCGTTTCCACCCTGCAGTCCTACCAGTCCTCCCAGATCTTTGAGGCCATCGGCATCCGCAAGGATGTGATCGACGCTTACTTCACCAACACGGTCAGCCGTGTTGGCGGCATCGGCCTGGAGGAGATCGGCCAGGATGTGGAATACCGCCACAGCCACGCTTTCGACCCGCTGGGCCTGGGGGTGGATACCACCCTGGACAGCGTGGGCCAGCACAAGCTGCGCTCCGGCGCCGACACCGAGGACCACCTGTATGACCCGCAGACCATCGTGGCGCTGCGGGAGGCTACCCAGCAGGGGGACTACAAGCGATTCAAGGAGTACACCGCCCGGGTGGACGACGAGAAGCGGCCCCACACCCTGCGGGGCCTGCTGGAGTTCGCCATGCCGGCGGACGGCGGCATTCCCCTGGAAGAGGTGGAGCCGGAGACCGAGATCGTCAAGCGGTTCAAGACCGGCGCTATGTCCTACGGTTCCATCTCGGAGGAGGCCCACGAGTGCATGGCCATGGCCATGAACAAGCTGGGCGGCAAATCCAACTCGGGCGAGGGCGGCGAGAAGCCGGAGCGCCTGGGTACCGAGCGCAACAGCGCCATCAAGCAGGTGGCGTCCGGCCGGTTCGGCGTGACCAGCGAATACCTGGTCAGCGCCAAGGAGATCCAGATCAAGATGGCCCAGGGCGCCAAGCCCGGCGAGGGCGGACATCTGCCCGGCAAAAAGGTCTATCCCTGGATCGCCCACACCCGGTACTCCACCCCCGGCGTGTCCCTGATCTCGCCGCCGCCGCACCACGACATCTACTCCATCGAGGACCTGGCCCAGCTGATCTACGATCTGAAGAACGCCAACCGGGCGGCTCGGATCTCGGTCAAGCTGGTGAGCGAGGCCGGCGTGGGCACGGTTGCGGCCGGCGTGGCCAAGGCCGGCGCCCAGGTGGTGCTGATCTCTGGCTATGACGGCGGCACCGGCGCGGCGCCCCAGAGCTCCATCCACAACGCGGGCCTGCCCTGGGAACTGGGCCTGGCCGAAGCGCATCAGACCCTGATCCAGAACGGTCTGCGCTCCCGCGTGATCCTGGAGACCGACGGCAAGCTCATGAGCGGCCGGGATGTGGCCATCGCCGCCATCCTGGGCGCGGAGGAGTTCGGCTTTGCCACCGCGCCGCTGGTCACCATGGGCTGCGTGATGATGCGTGTGTGCAATCTGGACACCTGCCCCTGCGGCGTTGCCACCCAGAACCCCAAGCTGCGCGCCTGCTTCAAGGGCAAGCCAGAGTATGTGATGAACTTCATGCTCTTTATTGCCCGGGAACTGCGGGAGATCATGGCGAAGCTGGGCGTGCGCACCGTGGAAGAACTGGTGGGCCGCACCGATTTGCTCCGCGTGCGCACCGAGACCACCGGCCGCGGCGGCGAGGTGGACCTGAGCGGCGTGCTGGCCAACCATACCCAGAGCGGCGCCGCCTGCCACTTCCGTCAGCAGGACGTGTTTGATTTCAAGCTGCGCAACACCCTGGACGAGCGGGTGCTGCTGCCGGCCTTTGACAAGGCCCAGCAGGGCGGGCCGCACCGGGTGAAGGTGCAGGTTTCCAGCACCGACCGGGCCTTCGGCACCATCCTGGGCAGCGAGATCACCCGTCGCCTGGGCCACGATGCCCCGGCGGACACCTTCACGGTGGACTGCACCGGCGGCGGCGGCCAGTCCTTCGGCGCCTTCATCCCCAAGGGCCTGACCCTGCGGCTGGAGGGCGATTCCAACGACTACTTCGGCAAGGGCCTGTCCGGCGGCAGCCTGGTGGTGTATCCGCCCAAGGGCAGCCGGTTTGAGGCGGGCAGCAACGTGATCATCGGCAACGTGGCCCTGTACGGCGCCACCTCCGGTACCGCCTTTATCGCGGGCGTGGCCGGCGAGCGGTTCTGCGTGCGCAACTCCGGCGCCTCCGCGGTGGTGGAGGGCGTGGGCGACCACGGCTGTGAGTACATGACCGGCGGCCGTGTGGTCGTGCTGGGTACCACCGGCAAAAACTTCGCCGCCGGCATGAGCGGCGGCATCGCCTACGTGCTGGACGAAAAGCACGATTTCTACCTGCGGCTTAACAAAGAACTGGTCACCATGAGCACCGTTACCGAAAAGCACGACGCGGAGGAACTGCGCGCGCTGATCCAGGCCCATGTGGACGCCACCGGCTCGGCCCGCGGCGCCGCGATCCTGGCGGATTTCGATCATTGGCTGCCCCTGTTCAAAAAGGTCCTGCCCAACGACTACCGCAACATGCTGGCTGCTATCGGCCACTTTGAGGAGAAGGGCCTGAACCGGAAACAGGCGGAACTGGAAGCATTCTACGCCGTGAGCGGCCAATGAGAGGAGAGGGTGAAAAATGGGAAAGGCAACAGGTTTTATGGAATTTGCGCGGTGCAATACCACCTCGCAGGACCCGCTGGAGCGTATCCGGCACTTTAATGAGTTCCACCCGCCCCTCTCGGAAGAGAAACGGCGGGAACAGGGCGCCCGCTGCATGAACTGCGGCGTGCCCTTCTGCCAGTCCGGCATGGTGTTGAACGGGATGGCCACCGGCTGCCCGCTGCACAACCTGATCCCGGAGTGGAACGACGAGATCTATTCCGGCAACTGGGACCACGCGCTGTCCCGGCTGCTCAAGACCAATGATTTCCCCGAGTTCACCGGCCGGGTCTGCCCGGCGCTGTGTGAAGCGGCCTGCACCTGCGGGCTCAACGGGGATCCGGTCACCGTGCGGGAGAATGAGCTGGCGCTGATCGAATACGGTTTTTCCGCCGGTCTGATGCAGCCCAAGCCGCCCGCCGTGCGCAGCGGCCGCCGGGTGGCGGTGGTAGGCAGCGGCCCGTCGGGCCTTGCCTGCGCCGATCGTCTGAACCACCGGGGCCATCAGGTCACCGTGCTGGAAAAAGCGGACCGCCCGGGCGGGCTGCTGATGTACGGTATCCCCAATATGAAGCTGGATAAATCGGTGGTGGAGCGCCGCATCCGTCTGATGGAGGCGGAAGGGGTGATCTTCCGCACCGGCGTGGAGGTGGGCGTCAATCTGCCCGCCCAGCAGCTGCTGGAGGAATACGACGCGGTGGTGCTCTGCGCCGGCGCGGGCAAGCCCCGGGATCTGTCTTTGCCGGGCCGGGACGCCAAGGGGGTCCATTTTGCGGTGGACTTCCTCACCGAAGCCACCAAGGCGGTGCTGGCCGGCGGCGAATCCACCATCTCGGCCCGCGGCAAGCGGGTGGTGGTGGTCGGCGGCGGCGACACCGGCAACGACTGCGTGGGCACCTGCCTGCGCCAGGACTGCAAGTCGGTGATCCAGCTGGAGATGATGCCCAAGCTGCCGGACAGCCGCGCCCCCGGCAACGAGTGGCCCCAGTGGCCCCGCGTCTGCAAGACAGACTACGGCCAGCAGGAAGCGATCGCCGTCTTTGGCAGCGATCCGCGCCTGTATCAGACCACGGTGCAGCAGTTTGTGCCGGACGCCAAGGGCAAGCTGAAGGAGATCGTCACCCTCAAGCTGCAGCCGGAAAAGGACGAGGCCACCGGGCGCACCCGCATGGTGCCGGTGGAGGGCAGCGAGACCACCCTCAAGACCGATCTGGTGCTGATCGCTGCGGGCTTTTTGGGCCCGGCGGATACCATTGCCGACGCGTTCGGCACCGCCCGCACCCCGCGCAGCACGGTGGCTACCGCTGCCGGCAGCTACGCCACCAATGTGGAAAAGGTGTTCTGTGCCGGCGATATGCACCGGGGCCAGTCGCTGGTGGTGCACGCCATCAACGAGGGTCGGTGCGCCGCCCGGGAAGTGGACCGCTTCCTGATGGGCTACACCAACATGCTGTAAACCGAAAGAAAACACAAGGGCGTGACCGCGGTCACGCCCTTGCGCTTGTTTATTCCCAGTTCTGCCAGACCTCCGGGCAGTAACCCACGGTGGCCTGCCGGCCGTTGCGCACGATGGGGGTGCGCAGAAGCTGTTGGTTCTCGAACAGCTTGTCGGCCTTGGCGTCGTCGTCCGCCAGATACCGCAGCAAGGTCAGGGTCGCCTGGTCCTTGGCCTTGGGGTCGGCCAGCGGTTCCCAGCCGCCCAGCGCCCGGCAGACGTTGTCAAACTCGCCCCGGCTCATGGGCTTGCGCTTCAGGTTGATCAGCTGGAACCGGATACCCCGCTCCTTGAACCAGCGCTGGGCTTTCTGGGTATCAAAGCCCTTGTTTGTGCCAAAAATCTGAATGTTCATGGGGCGCCTCCCGCTTGTGTGTTTTCTGTCAGTATACCGCGCCAAGCCGGGCCGGGCAAGGATTTTTTTCTGGTTTCTTGACAAGTTTCGGCGGTTTTTGTATAGTATCCTTAATAAATATACATGGGCTATGGGGGCGGTTGCTGGCCCCCGCTTTTTTGTGTTGCATCGCAGCGCAGAAAGCCCGGTTGTGGGGGCGTGTGCAGAATGGAGCATCCGATCGTAGTTTCCTTGCAGGATATCATGGTGGATTTTGACGGGGAACCGGTGCTGACCGGCCTTTCCCTGGACATTCACGACAAGGAATTTGTGACCTTCCTGGGGCCGTCCGGCTGCGGCAAAACCACGACCCTGCGGGTGATCGGCGGGTTTGTGCAGCCCAAAAGCGGGCGGGTGCTGTTTGACGGGCAGGATATCACCAACCTGCCCCCCTATAAGCGGCATGTGAACACGGTGTTCCAGAAATACGCCCTCTTTCCGCATCTGAACGTGTTCGAAAACGTGGCGTTCGGGCTGCGGCTCAAGAGCCGGGACGAGAAGGCGATCCGCAGCCAGGTGCTGCAGATGCTGGAAACGGTGGGCCTCAAGGGCTTTGAGCGCCGGCGGGTCACCACCCTGTCCGGCGGCCAGCAGCAGCGGGTGGCGATCGCCCGCGGGCTGGTCAACCGGCCCCGGGTGCTGCTGCTGGACGAGCCGCTGGGCGCGCTGGACCTGAAGCTGCGCAAGGAGATGCAGCTGGAACTCAAGCGGCTGCAGCAGGCGCTGGAGATCACCTTTATCTATGTGACCCACGACCAGGAGGAAGCGCTGACCATGTCCGACACGGTGGTGGTCATGAACGAGGGCCATATCCAGCAGATCGGCAGCCCGGAGGATATCTACAACGAGCCCACCAACGCTTTTGTGGCGGACTTTATCGGGGAGAGCAACATTCTGAACGGCGTGATGCACCGGGATTTTCTGGTGGAGTTCGCCGGGCGCAGCTTCACCTGTGTGGACAAGGGCTTTGCCCCCAACCAGCTGGTGCAGGTGGTGGTGCGCCCGGAGGATATCCAGGTGGTGCCCGCCATCCAGGGCCAGCTTACCGGCGTGGTGCGGGACGTGATCTTCAAAGGGGTGCATTTTGAGATGCACGTGGAGCAGGGGGATTTTGAGTGGATCATTCACTCCACCCGCGCCAGCCAGCCCGGCGAGATGATCGGCATGTGCATCGGGCCGGACGAGATCCACATTATGCCCCGGGAGGAATGAGCCATGCGCCGAGATACACGTCTGGCCTATCCGTATGTGGTGTGGATGGTGATCTTCATCGCCGTGCCGCTGCTGATCGTGGCCTATTTTGCCTTTACCAACAAAGCCGGGCAGTTCACCCTGGAGAACCTGCGCCAGATCGGGGAATATGCCCCGGTCTTTCTGCGCAGCCTGCTGCTGGCCGCCCGCGCCACCGTCATCTGCCTGGTGCTGGCCTTCCCGGCGGCCTGGTGGCTCAGCCGGCTGCGGGTGCGCCACCAGCGGATCATGCTGATGCTGGTGATGCTGCCCATGTGGATGAACTTTCTGCTGCGCACCTACGCCTGGATGACCCTGCTGGAGAACAACGGCCTGCTCAACCGGCTGTTCGGGGCGATGCACCTGTTTGACCTGGTCAACGGGATCAACGGGCTGCTGGGCGCGTCGCTGCCCACCAATATCACCTATTTTCCCATGATCAACACCGCCGGCGCGGTGGTGCTGGGCATGGTGTACAACTACCTGCCCTATATGATCCTGCCGCTCTACACCATCATGGTCAAGATCGAGCCCTCCGAGATCGAGGCCGCCCAGGACCTGGGGGCCAACACCCGCCAGATCCTGACCCGGGTGCTGATCCCGCTGTCCATGCCGGGCATCTCCACCGGCATCACCATGGTGTTCGTGCCCAGCGTGTCCACCTTCATCATCAGCCGGATGCTGGGCGGCGGCGGCAATATGCTGGTGGGCGATTTGATCGAACTGCAGTTCCTGGGCAACAGCTACAACTACAATCTGGGCAGCGCCATGAGCCTGGTGCTCATGGTGATCGTCCTGCTCTGCATGGGGGTCACCAATACCTCCGGCGGGGAAGACGGCATTGAGGGGGTGGTCTGATGGGCAAACCGCGTGGCAGCGCGCTCATGCGCGCCTATCTGGTGGTGCTGTTCAGCTTTTTCTATCTCCCCATCGTGGTGCTGATGGTCTACAGCTTCAACGAGAGCAAGAGCCGCAGCAACTTCACTGGCTTCACCTTCAAATGGTACGAGAGCCTGTTCCACAACGATATGATCCTCAGCGCCCTCTGGCTCAGTTTGGCGCTGGCGCTGATCAGCGCCGTGATCGCCACCGTGGTGGGCACCATGGCGGCCATCGGGATCAGCGGCATGGGCCGCAAGAGCCGCACCGTCATCAACAACGTCAGCTACATCCCGGTGGTCAACCCGGAGATCATCACCGGTGTGTCCCTGATGCTGCTCTTTGTGGCCTGGAGCGGCGCGGCCGCCTGGTGGAACCAGCACGCCGCGGCCTTCCTGGCCTTTTTCCCGGAGGACGTGATCGGGTTTCCCAGCCTGCTCATCGCCCACATCTCCTTCTGCCTGCCCTACGTGATCTTTAACGTGGCGCCCAAGCTGCGCCAGATGGACGTGCGACTGTATGAGGCCGCGCTGGATCTGGGCTGCAACCACCGGCAGGCGTTCTTCAAGGTGGTGCTGCCGGAACTGGCCCCGGCCATCTTCTCGGCCTTCCTGATCAGCCTGACCTACTCCATCGACGATTTCATCATCTCCTACTTTACCTGCGGCACCCTGCAAACCCTGCCCATCGCCATCTATAGCATGACCCGCAAGAAGGTCAGCCCGGAGATCAACGCCTTGTCCACCATCATGTTCCTGGTGATCCTGGCGATCATCCTGCTGTCCAATCTGGCGGACAGCCGGCGCAACCGGTACAAAGCGGGAAAGAAGGTGGAGGTATGAGAAAACGAGTTGCCGCGGCGGCGCTGGCGGTGCTGCTGGCGGGCCTGTGCCTGCCGGTTCCCGCGGGAGCGGCCGGGGAGGATACCATCCCGGTCACCGAGGATATCTCGGTGTCGGCGGACTACGACTGGGACCGTTTGGCGGATCAGAGCATCACCCTGAACGTATACAACTGGGGCCAGTACATCGCGGACGGCACCGACGACAGCGTGGACGTGGTCAGCGCTTTTGAGGAGCTGACCGGGATCCATCTGAACTACACCACCTTCGACACCAACGAGAGCCTGTACGCCAAGATCAAGAGCGGCGGCGCCCGGTACGACGTGATCTTCCCCAGCGACTACATGGTGGGGAAGATGATCGCCGAGGATATGCTGGAGCCGCTGGATTTTGCCAACATCCCCAACGCGGCGGACATTGGCGACGCCTATCGGAACCTGAGTTATGACCCGGACAACGCCTACTCGGTGCCCTATGCCTGGGGTCTGGTGGGCCTGGTCTACAACACCACCATGGTGGAGGGGGTGCCCGACAGCTGGGACGCGCTGTGGGACCAGGCCTATTCCGGCCAGATCCTGATGTTCAACAACAGCCGGGACGCGTTCGCCATCGCGGCGCGGCGGCTGGGCATGAGCCTGAACCCCACCTCCATAGAGGAGGTGGAGCAGATCGCCCAGGAACTCAAGGCCCAGAAGCCGCTGGTGCAGGCGTACGTCATGGACGAGATCTTCGATAAGATGGAGGGCGGTGAAGCGGCGTTCGCCCCCTACTATGCCGGGGACGCGCTCACTATGATGGACGAAAACCCGGACCTGGGCTTTGTGATCCCGAAAGAGGGCACCAACCGGTTTGTGGACGCGATCTGCATCCCCAAGGGCAGCGCCAACAAAGAGGCCGCCGAGATCTTCATCAACTATCTCTGTGAGCCGGACGTGGGGCTGGCCAACATCGACTATCTGGGCTATTCCACTCCGCTGGACACGGTGTGGGAGCGGCTGGACGACGAGTTGAAGTACAGCCCGGTGGCCTATCCGGACGAGAGCGTGCTGGCCAACACCGAGACCTTTGAGGTGCTGCCGGACGAGATCAACACCGCCATGGACAAAGAGTGGAGCAGCATGAAAAGCTACAGCGAGGACAGCGGGGAGTCCATTCCCACCCTGCTGGCGCTGATGGTGCTGGCCCTGATCTGGATCGCCTGGCGCCGCAGTGTGCGCCGCCGCCGGGACGACTATTGAGCCTGACGGCCGCGCGGGCCGGAAAGGAGTATTTTGTTGTGGAGTTTCTTTCGGATTTTGCCCGATCGTTTTTTGTGTTTCGCCATGAGGCGGATTTCCAGGGGCGGATGCTGCCCGGGGCTCTGCTGCGGTTTGCCCAGCAGGTAGCCACCGACCACTGCAACGCCATGGGGGTCAACGACGAACTGTACGCCCGCACCCATACGGCCTTTTTGCTGGTGCGGCAGACGCTGGAGTTCCATCGGATCCCCCATGTGGATGAGACCCTGCGGTTTGTGACCACCTCCCAGATGCCGCAGCGGGCCGCCTACAAGCGGATCACCCTGGTCACCGATGAGGCCGGCCAGGAGGTGGCCTGTGTGGACAGCCGCTGGGTCCTGGTGGATACCGAGCGCCGCCACATCCTGCGCAAAGCGCCGCCGGAACTGCAGCTGCCGTGGCCGGAACGGGTGGACCGGGAACTGGACGTCTCCCTGCCGGCCCGCCCGGAGAACATGGAGCCCGCCGTGGAGATCCATGCCCGCTATACCCAGTGCGATATGAACGGCCATCTCAACAACACCCGGTACGCCGATCTGGCCTGCGACCTGGTGCCGGTGGAGGAGCTGCGGTCGGCGGCGGTGCGCCGCATGACCATCCACTACCACAAGGAGATCCCGATGGGGCAGACCGCCGCCATGACCCGCGCGAAAGGGGAGGACGGCAGCTGGTGGATCACCGGCTGGCGGGAGGACAAACCCTGCTTTGACGTGCGGCTCTGGCTGGGCTGACCTGGTGCCGATTCAAACCAAAGGGGCGTTATTCCGCGGTTTTTGCCGCCGGAAAACGCCCCAAAATTTTTTGTAACTTTTTTGAAATAACCTATTGACAAATGGTATCAAAAGGGTTACAATTTAATTGCAAGAAAGTTACAACCTTTTTCATGTGTTCTGAGACGTCTGGTGTGCTCCTCCTCCTGCCGCACCCCCTGCGGTTTTTAAGCACACGGTTTCACGGGCGTCTCGCCAATCTCTCTTTGCACAAAAACCCCCGCCGTCCCTCCGGCGGGGGTTTTTGTTTGTAGGGGTTGCCGGGCAAAGAAGGGGTCAGCCCTTCAGCCCCCGGGCCTGCCGGTCCATATCCTCGATGACGATGTCGTAGATCTCCCCCAGGGAAGCGCAGTATTCCAGCACCTCCCAGGGCTTGTTGGTGTGAAAATGGATCTTGATCAGGTCCTCGTCGCCCACCGCCAGCAGGCAGTCCCCGGCAAAATGTTCGGTGAAATAGTCGTGGATCGCGTCTTCGTCCAGGCCGTGGCCTTCGATCAGAAGCTGTGTGTCGTATCGGAATTCCAGCATGGTGAATCTCCTTTCCTTTGTGTACGGATGGCCCGCGGGTCGTCCGTGGCTTTATTATACCAGCTTTTGGTGTTCCAGCAACCGATTTCGCAAAAAAGTATGACTGTTGCGGGCTTTGCCGGGCGAAATGTACGCTTTTGCCATTTGGCCGGAAAAAAAGTTTGTGCCGGACGCATTTTGCAATTCTGCGCGAAATATGGTATACTCGTACAAATATCGAAACAGACGTTACCGCGCGGCCCGGAAAACCTCTCCGTGCCGTTTTCTGTTCTCCGCGCGGCCATGGAGTAGTAGAAAAGGAGAAAGAATATGGCGTATTATTTTGAAGAGCCCTCCCGCACCTTTGGCGAATATCTGCTGGTGCCCGGCTATTCCTCGGCCGAGTGCGTGCCCGATGCCGTCAGTCTCAAGACCCCGCTGGTCAAGTTCCGCAAGGGGCAGGAGGAATGCCCCCTCACCATGAACATCCCCATGACCAGCGCCATCATGCAGTCGGTATCGGGGGAGAAGCTGGCCATCGCGCTGGCCCGTCAGGGCGGTATCTCCTTCATCTACGGCTCCCAGAGCATCGAGAGCGAAGCGGCGATGATCGAGCATGTGAAAAGCTATAAGCGCGGCTTTGTTACCAGCGACTCCAACCTGAGCCCGGACGCTACCCTGGCGGACGTGCTGGCGCTGAAGCAGAAGACCGGCCACTCCACCGTGGCCATCACCGACGACGGCACCCCGAACGGCAAGCTGCTGGGCATTGTAGCCAGCCGGGACTACCGGGTCAGCCGTATGTCCACCGACGTGTGTGTGCGCGATTTCATGACCCCGCTGGACAAGCTGGTCACCGCGCCGGACACCACCACTCTGAAGGAAGCCAACGACATTATCTGGGACAACAAGATCAACAGCCTGCCCCTGATCGACGCCGAAGGCCATCTGAAATATATGGTGTTCCGCAAGGACTATGACAGCCACAAGGAAAATGTGAACGAGCTGCTGGATGCCGGCAAGAGCTATGTGGTGGGCGCCGGCATCAACACCCGCGACTACGCCGAGCGTGTGCCCGCCCTGGTGAACGCCGGTGTGGACGTGCTCTGCATCGATTCCTCCGAGGGCTTCTCCGCCTGGCAGGCCCAGACCCTGGCCTGGATCCGGGAGAAGTACGGCGATACCGTCAAGGTGGGCGCCGGCAACGTGGTGGACCGGGACGGGTTCCGGTTCCTGGCCGAGGCCGGGGCGGACTTCGTCAAGGTAGGCATCGGCGGCGGCTCCATCTGCATCACCCGCGAGACCAAGGGCATCGGCCGTGGCCAGGCGACCGCCGTGATCGAGGTGGCCAAGGCCCGGGATGAGTACTTTGAAGAGACCGGCATCTATGTGCCCATCTGCTCCGACGGCGGCATCGTGCACGATTACCATATCACCCTGGCGCTGGCCATGGGCGCGGATTTCGTCATGCTGGGCCGGTACTTTGCCCGCTTTGACGAGAGCCCCACCAATAAGGTGCGGATCAATGGCAGCTACATGAAGGAGTACTGGGGCGAGGGTTCCAACCGGGCCCGCAACTGGCAGCGGTACGACCTGGGCGGCGCTGCCAAGCTGAGCTTTGAGGAGGGCGTGGACAGCTATGTGCCCTACGCCGGCTCGCTGGCGGACGGCGTCACCACCACCCTGTACAAGGTGCGCAGCACCATGTGCAACTGCGGCGCGCTCACCATTCCGGAACTGCAGCAGAAGGCCCGCCTGACCGTGGTTTCCTCCACCAGCATCGTGGAGGGCGGCAGCCACGACGTGCTGCTCAAGAATAACCCCAACCCCTGAATCAGACCCTGACAGTATGGCCTCCCGGCGAAAGCTGGGAGGCCTGCTTCTTTTGGGTTCGGTATACAGAAAAACGGGAATGTGACAGGCGCTGGCCGCTTTCAATCCTGAAGAGAGCCGGCCTGCAGCCAAGCAAAATACCCCCTTCCGCCGTGCGTAATGCGGCAGAAGGGGGTGTTTTGGGTATATAAGTAAGGCTGGGATCAGCGCTCGATGAATCCCTCACCCAACACTTCGTGGGAGGAGAGGATGATGATGAAGGACTGGGGTTCCACCTTGCGCACCACCCGTTCCACCTCGATCATCTGCTTGTTGCTGCAGGCACACATGACCACCGATTTGTCCTCGTCGGTGTAGCCGCCGCGCCCTTTCAGCAGGGTCACGCCCCGGTCGCAGGCCTCCTGGATCGCCTGGCTGACCTTGGCGCCGCTTTCCGGGGCTGTGACCACCAGGGCCAGTTTCCCGGCGTTCATGCCGTACATGAGCTTATCCACCGCGATGGAGTAGATATAGCTGATGATAAACCCGTATACGATGCCGTCCATATCCCGGAAAATGATGCCGCCCAGCAGTACAATGGACATATCCAGCGCAATGATGATCAGCCCCAGGGAGAGGTGGGGCCGCACCGCCTTGACCGCCATGGTGATGAAATCCGATCCGCCGGTGGAGGAGCCGCGCACATAGATCAGCGCGTACCCGAAACCACCCAGTACGCCGGTGCAGATGGCGGCCAGCAGCCGGTCGCCCTCGTATACCGGGAACAGTGGCGCCAGATAGTCCACCATCAGGCTGCTGATGACCATGCAGCGTATAGAGCGCAGAAAAAACGCCCGCCCCAGCAGCTTGTAGCACAGCAGCGCGACCGGGATATTCATGACGATGGTGGTGATACCGATGGGAAGGTCAAACAGGCGGTATAGAATCAGGGCCAGGCCGGAGAACCCCGTCATGGGAAACTCCGCCTGTGCCGCGAAGTTGTACAGCGCGATGCTCACCATAAAACTGCCGATGAGCTCCATCAGAAGGGTGATCCCTTCCTCTTTCCAGTCGAATCGTTTCTGCATTCCCTGTCCTCAAATCTCAGTCAGTGTGCGGGCATGCGCAGCCGCGCTGCGGCGGATACGTCGGTTTTTCGGCACTTGTTATTATAATATGGGGGCCGGTTACCCGTCAACCGACGGGGCAAAATCCCGACAATTTTTGCAAAGCGGGAACAGTGCCCATTGACAACCGCCCGCCGGCAGAGTATAATGCAAACGCTAACTGGTCCTACCAGTTGAATCTGCAAAACCAAAGTGTGGGGGAACTATGAATCTGTTGAAACAATTTTCCCGGATCCTTCTGGTGTCCTTGCTGGGAGAGATCCTGAAAGCGGTGCTTCCGCTGCCGATCCCGGCCAGCGTATACGGGCTGGTGCTGATGCTGGTGTTTCTGCGTACCGGCCTGCTCAAGGTGGGGCAGGTGCGGCAGGCGGCGCTGTTCCTGATCGAGATCATGCCGGTCATGTTTATTCCGGCGGCGGTGGGCCTGACCGAGGCCTGGTCCAGCCTGGCCCCGGTGCTGCTGCCGGTGGCTGTGACCACCCTGTTCACCACGGTGCTGGTCATGGCGGTCACCGGTACGGCGACCCAGTTTGTGATTCGCCGCACGAAAGGAGATGCAAAATGAAGGACGTGTGGGGAAATTCGCTGTTTTTCGGCGCGGTAGTCAGTCTGCTGGCATACGAAGTGGGCCTTTTGCTCAAGCGCCGGTTCCGGTGGGCGATTCTGAATCCGCTGCTGATCGCGGTGATCTGCGTGATCGGGGTCAACGCGGCCATGAAGGTAGACTACCAGACCTACAACGAGGGCGGGCAGTACCTGTCCTACCTGCTCACCCCGGCTACCGTCTGTCTGGCGGTGCCACTGTACGAACAGCTGGAACTTCTGAAGAAGCATCTGGTGGCCGTGGTCTGCGGGATCGTGGCGGGGGTGCTGTCCAGCATGGTGGGGGTGCTGCTCTGCGCGATCGTATTCGGCCTGCAGCATGAGTTGTACGTGACCCTGCTGCCCAAGTCCATCACCACCGCCATTGGCATGGGCGTGTCGGAAGAGTTGGACGGTATCGTCACCATCACGGTGGCCACCATCATCGTCACCGGCATCCTGGGCAGTGTTATCGCTGACGGCGTATTTGCGCTGTTCCACATCGAGGAGCCGGTGGCCCGTGGATTGGCGCTGGGCAATGCCTCGCACGCCATCGGCACCTCCAAAGCTATGGAATTGGGCCAGGTCGAGGGCGCCATGAGCGGCCTGGCCGTGGCTGTGGCGGGCCTGTTGACCGTACTTACCGCTTCGGTGTTCGCGCAGTTCTTGTGAGGAGGAAACCCATGGAGACAAGCCAAACCGCACCTGCGGCCGAGGGCCGCGCCTACGATCTGGTCCTGGAGTTCCTGAAAGGGGAGATCGCCGCCGGCGCGCTGAAACTGGGGGATAAGCTGCCCAGTGAGCGGGCCATGATGGCCCGGCTTGGGCTGGGGCGCAACTCGGTGCGGGAGGCGCTGCGTCAGCTGGAGAACACCGGCTTTGTCCGCAGTGTGCACGGGCAGGGGAGTTTCCTGGTAAACGAGGCCGGCCGGGGATTTTCGGCGGTGTTTTCCATGCTGCTGCTGCTGCACCAGACCGACTGGAGCGAGTTCTGGCAGCTGCGCCGCAGCCTGGAGACCGCCGCCCTCACCGCGGCGGCCGCCGCCCCCGATCCGGATGCGCTAGGCCGGATGGAGCAGGCGGTGGAGACCATGGAACGGGCTGCCACGATGGAAGAACTGGAACAGGCCGAGGAGGCATTTCACCAGGCGCTGCTCACCGGCAGCGGCAACCGGCTGTTCCGTTTGATCCAGGAGGCGATGGCGGATCTGAGCCGGGCCTATCGCCACCAGACCCTGACCGGTCTGGACGAAACGGTGCGCGCTCCTCTGTGCGCGACCCACCGGCGCATTCTGCAAGCGCTGCGCACCGGCGACCACGCGTTGGGGCTGGCCGCTCTGGAAGAACATTTCCGCCTGATCCGGTAAAGAGATAACAAAACTCCGCCCGGTCTGCCATTTGGCAGACCGGGCGGAGTTTTTTGCAGGCGGATCGTCATCGTGTGGATTCGGTATCATAGCCGGTTGGCAAAGGTTGCGGTCAGTACCGATGCCGGCTCTGGCTGTAAGAGCTTGCCCATGATATACAAACTGCAGCCTTGAATGGCATTTGTTGTGGACATGTCTTCGTATAGAACTGTCCCGTTCAGGTGAGCGGTCTCGATCCGGCGGTTCAGCTGTTCTACGAGAAGAGGATTGTTCTCAAACAGCTTTCCGCTGATAATCAAAATTTTTGCGGGGGCAAGCATAGAGATCAGCTTGATCAGCATGAAAAGAGCGTTGGCGGCCCGGTCAAACAGGGTGATAGCCCACTCGTCGTTGTAATGATTGGCATACTGGATGATTTCCTGAAGGGATACCTTTTCGCCATCGGCGTTACTGTTTTTCAGCGCATGCTGGCGATATTTGCGCTCGATATACGCAGCGCCCAGATCGGTGATCAGGCAACCGTGATTCCCGCAAGCGCATTCATCATCCGACAGATTCAAATCCCAGTGTTCCACCGAAGAAAACTGCATCATACTGGGTTCAATTAGTACACCGTTCCGGATGAAACTGAGACCGATGCCGATGCTTAGATTGAAAAAGGTCATATCGTTCGTCACGTTTTTATACTTTGCATGGAACAAGTATACCGTATTGCTGTTCCCCACATCAATCGGGTATACCGGGGCCTGTACCGTTTGGGCGATGCGTTCCACAAAATTGATCTCAAACCATTCCGGAAGCATGAATTCATTCGGGATCAGGTGCCCTTTGGTCCAGTTGATGCCGGTAGTGAATCCGCAGCAATGTAGCCGCGCTCGGTAGGTCGGATTGGAAAGGCAGATCGCATAAAAGTCCGTCAGACGCGAAAAGAAGTGTTCCACTTGCGGGGATTCGCGCAGAGAGTACAGGGAAGACTTGAGAATGATATTTCCGTAAATATCGGAAAGAGCAAATCCATACTCGGCTTTTGTCAGGTACACATGAAAGATATAGAGGATATCTTGCGGAATATATAGCGAGTCGGCGGGCCGGCCGGGGGCGTTTTCGATCACTTTCTGGCGCATGGAGTGGCCCGTTGGGAGACCTTCGCCGTGGAAAGCCACACGGCAACGGAACTGATCCTTTCCCTTACGAGCAACGAAGAAACCATGCAGCGGTATCCCTATCCCTTCAAACTCCGTTTGTGTTACACGCTGGAACAAAAAAAGTATACGCTGCGATATGAGGTTTCCAGCCTGACGGATGAACGGATCCCTTACCAGATCGGCGCCCATGCCGGGTTTTCCACAGGCGGGGATGAGGTCGTGGTGGAGTTTGATAATGCGCCGCCGATCTACCAGTATCCCTATGATGGATTTGTGCAGTATCCTGCAAAGTTGCTGGCCGAGAACGGTCGTCTTGTTTTGAACAGCCGCGTGTACGACAGGGAGAAGTCGCTGGTGCTCCCAACCGATCAAATGACCGGATGTGTGGTGTCGCGGGCGGATGGGATTAAACTGCATTATACATGGAAGGACGCCACGACTTTGACTATTTGGGGCTTCGCTCAAGGAGGGCAGTTCCTTTGTGTCGAGCCCTGGTGGGGCATTTGCGAAAGCCGGAATACTGCCCGGGAGATCACAGCCAAGGAGCAGATCTTTTTTGCAGGCAAAGAAAAAAGAATTCATACCTATAGTTGCGAAGTGGTGTAAAACGGCAGATCGGTCGGGAAAGGGCACGGCATGATCCGAATTGGATTTTGGGGAACCGGAGCGGCCACCGGTGTGGCGGATTGGCATGCGGCCGCTTTCGGTCAAGACGGCCGGGCACGGCTGACAGCGGTGTTTAACCGAACGTTGATCCGCAGCGAGCGGTGGGCCAGCCGGTATGGCGATGCGATCCGCGTTTGCACAAGTGAGCAGGAACTCTGGGAAAACTGCGATGCGGTGGTGGTTTGTACGCCCAACGCATTGCATCCAACGCAAACGGAAGCTGCGATTCGTGCTGGTCGGCATCTGTTGATGGAAAAACCTCTCTGCGCTGGCGCATGCCAGGCAAAGACCTTGCAGGAACTGGCTGCGCGCAACGGGGTTGTAGCCGCGGTGGGGTACGTTTACCGCTTTGCGGCCCCGGTGATGCAGATGCGCCGACTTGTGAAAGAGGAGTTCAGCCACCTGTACAGCATACGAAGCCAGATGGGCGGAGTGCGCCTGGCGGATCCTCGCGTGCCTATGGAGTGGCGGATGCACCAGGCATTGGCGCTGGCAGGCGCTCTGTATGACATGGGAAGCCATCTGGTTGATACGGCAAGTTTTATCAGCGGTGAACGGATTTCAGAGGTTTACTGCCGAACACAAACCTGTCTGGACAGGCGGCAAGGCGCCAGAGGCTGGGAGAATGTGGAGACGGATGACGGCGCCTGTATGATTGCAAGCGGGGAAAATACCCTCTATGACCTTTCCGTGACCCGCGTTGGGCCGGGCCCTTTGCAGCTGACGGTAACAGGGGATGGAGGTATGCTGGATTTGCGGATCGGTGCGGCGGAACCGCTGCTCTTTTGGAAAAAAGACAAGCAGGGAGGATATGCTACCCGCGCGCAGGCGGTGCCGAACAGCAACAGCCCGCAGCAGGAATGGTTTTGTCGGCAGGCCAAAGCTTTTCTGGACAGGATCGAGGGAAACGATACTGAGATCAGCAGTTTGGCGGAAAGCGGCTATGTGGACGAAGTCTTGCTTGCAGCAGTGCGTTCGGCGCATACGAAGCGTACGGAAACGGTAGGGGCGGGCCGATAACAACGGCCTGTTTATAAGCAATATTAAACAAAGAACAGGAGGATGCTGTGCGCCATTCCCATGGGCTTTTTGATGGGATGGTATAAAACATTCCGCACGCTGGCAGAGCCGTGGATGCAGTTCTTCCGCACGATTCCGCCGATCGCCACTATCCCCATCATGGTGGTAGCGTTTGGCGTAGGCGAGAATTCCAAAATCGCGATCATCTTTGTATGTACATTTCTTTCCAGTTCCATTACCATCTATCAGGGCATCAAAGAGACGGACAAGATTTTGATCAAAGCAGCGTACACCTTCGGCGCAGGTGACAAGGACCTGTTCCTGAATGTGACTTTGCCAGCGGCGTTTCCGTATATTCTGGTAGCGGCGCGCCATGCACTGGCCGGCTCTTTTACGACCCTGATCGCGGCCGAAATGACCGGGGCAACAATTGGTTTGGGCGCCCGTATTCAGATTGCCAGCGGCGCGGCACGAATTGATATCGTCATGATGGGTATCATCGTGATCGGTGTTTTGGGCTTTTTCTGTGATCGGGTGCTGCTGATTGTGGAAAAGCGCCTTACCCGCTGGAAGTAAGGAGGAAACGGATATGGGCGAAACAGTTTTTGAAATCAAGGATGTGCAAAAAATCTATAAGGTCCCCGGCGGAAATGATGTACATGCGCTGGATGGCGTGAGCCTTACCGTCAAGGAAAACGAGTTCGTATGTGTGGTTGGGCCTTCCGGTTGCGGAAAGACCACGATGTTGAACATTGTGGCTGGGTTGGAGCCATACGATTCGGGAAGTGTGACGATCCACGGCCAGCCGGTTATCGGACCCGGACCCGATCGTGCGGTGATTTTTCAGCAGTATGCGCTGTATCCCTGGATGACGGTGCAGAAGAATGTGGAATTTGCGCTGAAGTTCCGCACACACGACAAGGTCGTGGAGAAACGGGATCCCCGAACCGGCGAAGTTCGCAAGGAGATCCGTCAGGTAAAGTACACAAAGCAAGAACGCCGGGAGATGGCCCGGCATTACATTGAAATGGTCAACCTGACGGGGTTTGAAAACTCCTATCCCTCCGGCTTGTCCGGAGGCATGAAGCAGCGCGTGGCCCTGGCGCGTGGGTATTCCACAGCATCGGATGTTCTGTTGATGGACGAACCTTTCGGTGCGTTGGATGCCCAGACCCGCGCCCAATTGCAGGAGGATCTTTTGAAAAGCTGGGCACAGGAGAAAAAGACCTGTATGTTTATCACCCACGATGTGGAAGAAGCCGTTCTGCTGGCGACCAAAATTGTGATCATGAGCGCACGTCCAGGGCGCATCAAGTCGGTAATCGATATTGACCTTCCTTATCCGCGCAACCAGGCAACCAAGTTGGACGAAAAGTTTATTGCCTACAAAAATGCCATTTGGGAATCGGTTTATAAAGACTATCTGGCAATCCAGAAATAAAGGAAACAATCGGAAAGGAGTATTCACATGAAAAAGTTTGTAGCTTTTGCCCTTGCCATGACCTTTGCGCTGATGCTGCTCGTCGGTTGCGGCGGTACACCGACTTCCTCGGCGGTGCCTGTTGGCGGCTCAGAAGGTACGGACACTCCCGCGGAGCCATTGGGGACGGTCCGCTACGCCATGCACCCGGGATCTTCTGCCACCGGCCCGGGGTTTCTTATGCAGGAACTGAACCTGGATGATAAGTACAATTTTATTGGTGAAATGACTGTTACTACCGGGCCCAATGTGTATGCAGCGCTTGCCGCTGGCGACTTGGATATCGGTTATCTCGGCAACGGCATGGGTTGGCACTACTTTGAGGATGATGCAAAAATTGCGGTGATCACCATTGACAACCTGACGAACGATGACCGACTGATCGTAAGAACAACATCGGATATCGGCGCCAACGAACCCATGGAAGGGCTGTATGAAAAGTTGCCCGGCAAAACGATTGCTTGCGATCTGACTACTACGCCGGGAACCTTTTTAAAGAGCCTGGTAAACGCGATGAATAAGGACCGTGATGATGCGGATAAAATCTGGTATGAGGATGTGGAGGGCGCGTACCCGCTGAAGGGGTCCCCGGACAAGGAAATCATTATTTTGAATACCACAAACGCCAATGTAACGGCTTCTATGCAGGATACCGCGATTGATGGAGCAATTTGCTTTGGCAATGTGCGTGCTGCGCTGGAGCGAGATACGGAGAATTTTAACACAGCTGCGACTACTTTTACCCATCTGGCTGACACCGTTACCCCCAGTACTTGGGCGGTGAACAAGGATTTCGCTTCTGCGCATCCCGAATTGGTTCAGGCCTTCACAAACGCTTTGGTGGAGGCTATGGACTTCCGCGCTGATGAATCCAACTGGGAACAGTGCGTTGAGATGGCCATTCCTTTTGATCAACTGTCTGCGGAAGATTACGACCGTGATGCGGCGTACTGGCCTTCTAAGGAAGATCTGCGCAGCTATTGGGAAACCGATGATTCGATTGGGTTTACCTACCTGGAACAGATTCGGAATTCGCACATGGGTAGCAACGGTCTGGATGCTGCAACAGCGCCTGCGGCCAAGGACATTATTCTGGTGGATTTTATCCGCAACGCAACTCAGAATTAACAGAGAACATTGGGGGATACACCTATACACATTGCAAGGCAGCGCCTTTTTGGGCGCTGCCTTGCAGCGTTCGGGTGAAAAATGCCCGGATGTTATGCTATGTGTGCTGGATATAGCATTGACAAAACGCAAAAATTATCAAAAAAGTGTTGACAAAACCCTCTTGGCTCGATATAATATTATCTGTCGCCAAGAGTGACGTCCGGGTGTAGCGCAGTTTGGTAGCGCGCTTGAATGGGGTTCAAGAGGCCGTGAGTTCGACTCTCGCCACTCGGACCA
>CALXIA010000002.1 GCA_944388245.1 uncultured Gemmiger sp.
AGATGAGCAAGTTTGTGGATTTCAGCGACGGCAAGGCCCTGATGCTGAACAACGCCGACTGGCTGCTGAAGTTGAACTACGTGGACTTCCTGCGGGAGATCGGGGTGCATTTCTCGGTGAACAAGATGCTCACCGCCGAGTGTTTCCGCACCCGGCTGGAGCGGGGGCTCTCCTTTATTGAGTTCAACTACATGCTCATGCAGAGTTACGATTTCCTCAAGCTGGCCCGGGATACCGGCTGCAAGATGGAGTTCGGCGGCAACGACCAGTGGAGCAACATCATCGGCGGCGTGGAACTGAACCGCCGCTGCGACCAGCGGGAGGTCTACGGCCTGACCTTCACCCTGCTCACCACCCGGGAGGGCAAGAAGATGGGCAAGACCGAAAAGGGGGCCGTCTGGCTTGACCCGGAAAAGACCAGCCCCTACGAGTTCTTCCAGTACTGGCGCAACATCGACGATGCGGAGGTGCAGAACTGCCTGCGGCTGCTGACCGATGTGGATCTGGACGAGATCGAAGCCATCGACGTGCAGGACGGCAAAGCCATCAACGCCGCCAAGGAGAAGCTGGCCTACGAACTGACCAGCCTGGTGCACAGCAAAGAGGAGGCGGACAAGGCGCTGGCCACCGCCCGCAGCCTGTTCAGCGGCGCGGCCGACGCCGACCACATGCCCGCCACCACCCTCGCCGCCGACCAGCTCACCGACGGCAAGATCGGGGTGCTGGACCTGCTGCTGGCGGCGGGTCTTGTGCCCAGCAAGCGGGAAGCCCGGCAGCTGATCGCCCAGGGCGGCATCCTGCTGGACGGAGAGAAGGTCACCGACCCCACCCTGACCGTCACCGAAGAGGCCCTGCGCGGCGGCGTGGTGGTCAAAAAGGGCAAGAAGGTCTACCACAAGGTCCAGCTGTAAAAATCGGCACCCGGAGAGTTCTCTCCGGGTGTTTTTGCAAGGGGGAGAAGCATGGGAAAAGAACTGCGCTACGCGCTGCGCCGCACGGTGCCGGTGCTCTGCGGCTATCTGTTTCTGGGGATCGCGTTCGGGGTGCTGCTCAGCCAGGCGGGGTACGGCTGGCCCTGGGCGCTGCTGATCAGCGGGATCGTCTACGCAGGCTCCATGCAGTTCGCGCTGGTGGGGCTGATCACCGGCGGGGCCGGAATCATGACCACCGCCCTCATGACCCTGGCGGTCAACGGCCGGCATCTGTTTTATGGGGTCACCTTTCTGGAGCGGTTCCGGGCCATGGGCAGGGCCTGCCCCTATATGGTGTTCTCGCTTACCGATGAGACCTACTCGCTGCTCTGCAGTGAATCCACCCCGCCGGACCTGGACCCGGACCGCACCCTGCTGCTCATCAGCCTGCTGGATCAGTTGTACTGGGTGGCCGGCTCGGTGCTGGGCGGAATACTGGGCGCCAGCCTGCCCTTTGACGCCACCGGCATCGACTTTGCCATGACCGCTTTGTTCCTGGTCATCTTCACCGAGCAGTGGCTGGCTGCCCGCCGGCACCGCCCGGCTCTTACCGGCCTGGCCGCGGGCCTTGTCTGCCTGCTGGTGCTGGGGCAGGACCGGTTCATCATCCCGGCCATGCTGCTGGCGGCGGCGCTGCTGGTGCCCGGCGCGCAGCAGCCGGAGAAGGAGGCGCCCCATGAGCCCTGAACTTCACACCTTTGTGCTGGTATTGGTTTGCGCCGGGGTGACCATCGCGCTGCGGGCGCTGCCCTTTGTGGTGCTGGGCCGGGGCGGCGGCCAGCCGCCCGCCCTGGTGCGCCGGCTGGGCCAACGGCTTCCGCCCGCTGTCATGGCTATTCTGGTGGTCTATTGCCTGCGGGGCACCTCGTTTGCCGCTTTGTCCGGCTGGCTGCCCGCGCTGGCGGCGGGCGCGGCCACGGTAGGGCTGCATGTCTGGCGCCGCAATACGCTGCTGAGCATCGCCGGCGGTACCGTGCTGTATATGCTGCTGATCCGCTGGCTGTAAAGCTATACCAAAACCGGCTCTGGGTCTTGCATCCGGCACTGCTTTCTGGTATGATAGAAAAAATGTGCGAAAAGGGGGCATGTGCCATGCGGCAAAATCCGAATATGCGCCTTTCCCATTTTCCGGCCGCCCGGGGCGGCTTTTTCCCCGTTTCCATTTGTTAAAGCAAGGCATCGCCCGTTGGGGCGGTGCCTTTTTTATGGGCGTACCTGCCGGTTGGCAGCTGCGATAGAGATGCGACGAGGAGAGGAGAACTTCCATGCAGAAACAAAACGAGATGCCCGCGATCTACAACGTGCGGGAACTGGGCACGGGCAAAACGCTGGTGCTGGGGCTCCAGCATACCTTTGCCATGTTCGGTGCCACCGTGCTGGTGCCGCTGCTCACCGGCCTGAGCGTTTCCACCACCCTGTTGTGCGCGGGCCTGGGCACGCTGCTGTTCCACTTCATCACCGGCGGCAAGGTGCCGGCGTTTCTGGGCTCGTCCTTCGCGTTTCTGGGCGGATTCGGTATCGTGGCCCCCATGCTGGCCGACGAGAGCGGAAACCTGACCATCCCCAACACCGAGATGCTGCCCTACGCCTGCGGCGGTGTGGTGGCGGCGGGCCTGCTGTACCTGATCATGAGCGGGCTGATCACCGCGTTCGGGGTGCGCCGTATCATGCGGTTCTTCCCGCCGGTGGTCACCGGGCCGATCATTATCGCCATCGGCCTGATCCTGGCGCCCTCTGCCATCCAGAACTGCTCTTCCGACTGGGTGCTGGCCCTGATCGCCCTGGGCGCCGTGGTGGTCTGCAACATCTGGGGCAAGGGGATGGTCAAGATCCTGCCCATCCTGATCGGCGTGGTGGTCTCCTACGTGGCCGCCCTGATCATGGGCCGGGTGGACTTTGCCGCCATTGCCGCGGCCGACTGGTTCGGCATCCCCGTCACCACCAGCGCCATGGCCAAGTTTGATATCTCCGCCATCCTGACCATCATGCCCATTGCCCTGGCCACCATGATGGAGCATATCGGGGATATCGCCGCCATCAGCGCCACCACCGGCAAGAACTACATCCGCGACCCGGGTCTGAACCGCACCCTGCTGGGGGACGGCCTGGCCACCAGCCTGGCGGGTATTCTGGGCGGCCCGGCCAATACCACCTACGGGGAGAACACCGGCGTGCTGGCCCTGACCCGCATCTACGACCCGCTGGTCATGCGGATCGCCGCCTGCTTTGCCATCCTGATGAGCTTCTGCCCCAAGCTGGGCGCGGCCATCAACACGGTGCCCTCCGCCATTGTGGGCGGCATCTCCTTTATCCTGTACGGCATGATCTCGGCCATCGGCGTGCGCAATGTGGTGGAGAACCGGGTGGACTTCACCAACAGCCGCAACCTGATCATCGCGGCGGTGATCCTGGTCAGCGCCCTGGGCTTCAACAGCGCCTACCCCAACGGCCTGCCGCTGTACGAGAGCGCTGATCTGACCATCAGCCTGTCCGGCCTGGCGATCGCCGCCATTCTGGGCATTGTGCTCAACGCGGTGCTGCCCGGCAACGATTACGAATTTGACAATACGGAAAAAGGCGAGCAGGGGCTGAATATGGAAGTATAAGCCCCGTCTGCCCTTTGGCCCCCGCGGTAAAACCGGCCGCGGGGGTCGATTTTGCAAAAAGCGGCCGGAAACGCTTGTTTCCAGGCGGGAATTGTACTATAATAAGCGGGTACGCCGCGCGCCGGCAGAAACGCCGCCGCGCGGATGCGCATAGAGTGGGAAAAAGAAATCTGATGTTAGAAGGGGAAGATGATCATGGCGGATTACTTTGCAATGGATCGCGCTCAGCTGGAAGCCGAGCATGCACGTCTGATGGGCGAATATGAGGCCTACCAAGCGCAGGGCCTCAAGCTGGATATGTCCCGCGGCAAGCCCTGTCCCGAGCAGCTGGATCTGTCCAAGGAGATGCTGCGCATGGACAGCTACATCGGGGAAAACGGCGTGGACGCCCGCAACTACGGCCTGCTGGCCGGTATGCCCGAGGCCCGGCGCTTCTTTGCCGATCTGTTCAGCGTGCAGCCTGGTGAGGTCATTGTTTGCGGCAACTCCTCGCTGGCCATGATGTACTACCTGATCGACCTGGGCTGGCGGGCCGGCTTTGTGGACAGCATCCGTCCCTGGCGCTTTTTCAACAGCATCAAGTTTTTGTGCCCCACCCCGGGCTATGACCGGCATTTCCGTGTGACCGAGTATTTCGGGTTCCAGATGCTGTCGGTGCCCATGCGGGAGGACGGCCCGGATATGGACATGGTGGAGCAGCTGGTCCGGGAGGATGAGACCATCAAGGGCATCTGGTGCGTGCCGGTCTACTCCAACCCGGACGGCTATGTGTACAGCAGTGAGACGGTGGCCCGGCTGGCCCGGATGCGCACCGCCGCCCCGGACTTCAAGATCATCTGGGACGACGCCTATTGCGTCCACCACCTGACCGACGAGCAGATCGAGATCCCCAACATCCTGGAGGCCTGCAAGCGGGCGGGCAATCCCCAGCGGCCGCTGCTGTTCTGCTCCACCAGCAAGATCACCTACCCGGGCGCGGGCGTGGCGGCGGTGGCGGCCAGCGAGGTCAACATCCAGCACATCACCACCAACATGGTGCCCATGATCATCAGCTACGACAAGATGAATCAGCTGCGTCACGTGCAGTTCTTGAAGAACCGGCAGGGCGTGCTGGAACACATGAAAAAGCATCGGGCCATTCTGGAGCCCAAGTTCAACCTGGTCAAGGACACCTTTGCCGAACAGCTGACCAGCTGCGGCAAGATCGCCCATTGGACCAACCCCAAGGGCGGGTACTTCATCAGCCTGTATCTGCAGGAAGGCTGCGCCAAGCGCACGGTGCAGCTGTGCAAGGAGGCGGGCGTGGTACTTACCGGCGCCGGCGCGGCGTTCCCCTACGGCATCGACCCGAAGGACAACCACCTGCGCATCGCGCCCACCTATCCGCAGCTGGATGAGCTGCGCACCGCTTCGCAGCTGCTGTGCATCTGCGTGCGGCTGGCCACAGTGGAAAAGCTGCTGGCCGAATGATCCGGCACTTCCGGGCCGCGGGCCCGTAAATTTAGGGAGGTTCCCATGAAGAAAAAAGGCAAATCCTGGCAGTTCTTCGCGGTGGCGATCCTGATCTTCCTCTTCGCCTGGACGGCATTTTTCGGGATCAGCTACCAGTACGGAGATACCGTCACCACCTACATCAAAGGCGCGCAGGACATCCGCTTCGGAATTGATATCCGGGGCGGCGTGGATGTGACCTTTATGCCGGCGGATGATCTGGATGCCACCCCCGAACAGCTGGATGCCGCCAAGTCGGTCATCGAGCAGCGTCTGCTGGCGCTGAACGTCACCGACAGCGAGATCTATCTGGACGAGGGCAACGACCGCATCATCGTTCGTTTCCCCTGGCGGGAGGACGATACCGAATTTGACCCGCAGGCGGCCATCGACGAGATCGGCACCACCGCTCACATGGTCTTCCGCAAAGGCGATACCGCCGACGGAGAGATCATTCTGGAGGGCAGTGAGGTGGAGTCTGCCACTGCCTCGTACCAGCAGCAGACCGGCAGTTCCGCCGGCGAGTATGTTGTGCAGCTGGTGTTCAGCGACACAGGCAAAGCCGCCTTTGCCGCGGCCACCACAGAGCTGGCCAATTCCGGTACCCCCATCAGCATCTGGCTGGACGACGAACAGATCAGCGTGGCCAACGTGCAGGAGCCCATCACCGACGGGCGCGCCGTCATTACCGGCAACTTCACCCAGGATGAGGTCGTGACCCTGGCCCGGCAGATCAACTCCGGCGCGCTGCCCTTTGCGCTGTCCGCCGAGAGCTACAGCACCCTGAGCCCGGTGCTGGGCGCGGGCAGCCTGGACGCGATGGTGCTGGCGGGCGTGATCGCCTTTATTCTGATCTTCCTGTTTATGACCCTGGTCTACCGGCTGCCCGGCTTTATTGCCAGCATTGCGCTGCTGGGCCAGGTGGCCGCCACCCTGGCGGCCGTGTCCGGTTACTTTGGCGTGTTTAACAGCTTTACCCTGACCCTGCCCGGTATCGCCGGTATCATCCTGGCCATCGGCATGGGTGTGGACGCCAACGTGATCACCGCCGAGCGCATCAAGGAGGAACTCCGCGCCGGCAAGACCCTGGACGGCGCGCTGAACGCCGGCTTCAGCCGCGGCCTGGCTCCCATTGTGGACGGCAACATCACCGTGATGATCGTGGCCGTGATCCTGATGGGCGCGTTCGGCCCCACCGACAGCTTCCTGGCCAAGCTGTTGAGCCCGCTGTTCTTTGCTTTCGGGCCCTCCACCGCCGGCACGGTCTATTCCTTCGGGTATACCCTGCTGGTGGGCGTGATCCTGAACTTCTTCTTCGGCATCCTGTGCAGCCGGGTCATGCTGCGGGGGATCTCCCGGATCAAGGCGCTGCGCAACCCCTGGCTGTACGGCGCTTCCAAGAAGAATACCGAGCCCCGCACCTGGAACTTTGTGGGCCACCGTAAGATATTCTTCTCCATCTCCGGCGCGCTGATCGCCCTGGTGCTGGTCTGCACCGCGGTGCTGGGCGTGGGAATGGATATCCAGTTCAAGGGCGGCGCGATCCTGACCTACGGCTATGAGGGCACGATCGATCTGAACCAGGTGCGCACCGAGGCCGAAACGGTCCTGGGCAGCGGCCTGAGCCTGCAGACCGGCAGCAATGCCGCCACCGGCGACAACACCGTGATCATCACCCTGCCCGGCGCTTCCAACATCAGCACCGAGCAGCTGGCTCAGCTGGATGACGCGCTGAACAGCGCCTTCGCGGACAACAACTTTGAACAGCTCACCGTCCGCAACGTGGATAAGGTCATCGGCAACGAGTTCCTGCAGAAGAGCCTGGTGGCGGTGGCTGCCGCCGTGGTGCTGATCCTGCTGTATATCATGGTGCGGTTCCGCAACATCGGCGGCCTGCCCGCCGGTATCATGGCGGTCATCGCCCTGCTGATCGACCTGTGCATGGTCTATGGCGTCTTTGTCATCGGCCGTATTCCGCTGAACGCCAACTTCATTGCGGCGATGCTCACCATCCTGGGCTACTCCATCAACGATACGGTGGTCATATACGACCGTATCCGGGAGAACCGTAACCTGTATGGCAAAAAGCTGGGCTTTGACGAACTGGTCAACACCAGCATCAGCCAGAGTCTGCGCCGCTCGCTGAACACCACCATCACCACCTGCCTGGCGCTGGGCGTCGTCTGCGTGGTGTCCATTGTGTTCGGCCTGGATTCCATCTACACCTTTGCGGTCCCGCTCATGGCCGGTATGATCTCCGGCGTGTACACCTCGCTGTGTATCACCACCTCGCTGTGGGCGTTCTGGGAGCACCACAAGTCCCGCAAACCGGGCAAGGCGGCTCCCCGCGCCAAAAAGGCCTGATCGACACAAAACACGATAAGCCGGCTCAAGAAGCTGGCTTATCGTTTTTTTGTGCCCCGAATTCGCCGTGGGCAGGCGCTTTGATCCCAGCTTTTTCGCAGATTCTCCACCGCCTTCTTTTCAATGCGGGATACATAGCTGCGGCTGATGCCCAGCACCTGCGCCACCTCTGCCTGGGTCAGCGCCGATTGCCCGGACAGGCCATAGCGCAGGATCAGCACCTGCCGTTCCCGGCCTTGGAGCGTGTCCACCAGCCGGTGCAGCTGGGCCTGTTCCTCCTGCTGCTCGTAGTTTTCATCCAGCAGAAAATTGTCGGTCACCACGTCCATCACCGTCAGGCTGCCCTCCTGGCTGTCCAGCGGGTCCTGCAGCGAAAGTGCGACCGGCGTGCGCCGCACCTTGCGGAACTGCATCCGCAGCTCGTTTTCAATGCAGCGGCTGGCGTAGGTGCTGAACCGGGCCTGCTTTTCGGAATCGAAGCTGTTCACCGCCTTGATCAGCCCGATGGTGCCGATGCTGATAAGATCGTCCTGATCCCCGAAGGAAGCGTAGTATTTCTTGGCGATGTGCGCCACCAGCCGCAGATTGTGGCGGATGATCCGGTCCCGGGCCTGCGGGTCGCCGGCCCGCAGCGCGCGAAACGCCTCGGCCTCCTGCCGGGGGGTGAGCGGGCGGGGAAAACTCCCGGCCTCCAGATGCAGCGCGAAAAACAGCATGTGGGATGCGATGGTTTGCAAAAAGGCAAAAAGCATGATCATGACCCTCCTTCTGCTGTATGCTATGGCGCGCGCCATCCAGGTATGCTATACTGTGGAAAAGGAAGATCTCGGGGAAAGGAGAACCTATGAACTCGATACAGCTTCTGGCGTTTCTGCGGCGTGTGGAAACGCTGAAAACCAATCCCCGCCATGCATATACGGCGGGCGGCGGGCGGGAGAGCGTGGCGGCGCACAGCTGGCGCACCGCCCTTCTGGCGCTGTTGCTGCGCCCGGAATTTCCCGGCCTGGATATGGATAAGGTGATCGCGATGTGCCTGATCCACGATCTGGGGGAGGCGGTGACCGGGGATATCCCAGCCTTTGAAAAGACCGATGAGGACCGGGCGCGGGAGGGCCAGGCACTGGATCAGCTGGTGGATTCCGCCCCGGCGGAGGACGCTTCGCTGCTGCACGCGCTGTTTTCGGAGATGGACGCGCTGCATACGCCGGAAGCCCGCCTTTACAAGGCGCTGGACCGGATCGAGGCGGTGATCCAGCACAACGAATCGGACATCGACACCTGGATCCCGCTGGAATATTCGTTGCAGCAGGAGTACGGATGGGAAAACCTGGAAGAGTTTCCGCCGCTGCTGGCGCTGCGCAAGCAGGTCCTGACGGATACGCTGGCCAAAATCGAGGCGGCGGGCGGGATGCCGCCATCGCCGGAGACCTGACAGGACAAAAAACGAGCGAACGGTATTCTTTCCTGGTGGGAAATGAATACCGTTCGCTCGTTTATTCGGCGGCGGCCGCGCCGGAAGGGGAGAGGATCCGGCAGGGACGCGGCGCACCGGCAGAATCAGGCGGCCAGTTCAAAGCGCAGCAATACCGGATTGTGATCGCTGAAGGAAAAATTGGTGTTCAGGTTTTCCGCCCGTGCGGTCAGATTGTCCGACACGATAAATCCGTCCACTACCGTGGCGTAATTGACCCCCTCGGTGTAGGGGATATCCGCGCCGCGGCAGGTGGGAACGTCGAACCCGTTGTCCGCCTGAACAAAGGAGAAGTGCTCCGGCAGATCGCCGTCGTCCAGCGACTGCACCCAGCCCGGGAACTGCTGCTGGGAATCAAAGGCGTGCTCGGTCCCGTACAGCGCATGGTTGAAATCCCCGCCCACGATCACGTAGTTGCCCGCGGCATATTCCGCCTCCAGCACCTGACACAGCAACTCCAGCTGCTGCGCCCGGATCACGCCGCCGCTGTCATAGGCCGACATGTGGTTGTGGATCAGGACCAACTGACGGTCGGTCCCCTCCACAGGCAGGCGGCTCACCGAGAAACAGCGGTCCAGATCGGTGAATTTCAGAAAGAAGTTGTTATCAATGGGATAACTCCGGCGTTCCGCCTCCTCCACCGCGTAGCGGGACAGGGTCAGAAGCCCGGCATTCACCGCGCCGTGGGGATCGTTCAGCGGATAGGCCAGGTAGCCGCTGTGGAAATTCTCCGCCCAGCTATACCCGTAACCGGGAAACGCCTGGGTGGCCATCTCCCGCTGGTCAACCTGGAAACTGCGGTGCGAATCGTAGTCCACCTCCTGCAGCAGCAGGAAATCCGCGTCCAGCGCCTGCAGCGTTTCCAGGGCCAGGGATGTGTTGGCCAGTACGTCGTCCCGGCTTTGGGCCTTGCCGTACAGACCCTGGGTAGGGGTTCCGTCCGCCATGACGCCCGTATCCATGAAGAAGGAATAGTCCGGCCCGTAGGCGCCGAAACCCAGGTTGCAGCTCACGGCGGTGTAGGTGTCACCGGTCTGAAGGACCGATTCCTGCCCCGACAGCACCTCCAGGGTCAGCCCGTCCTCGATCCGGTAGTATTGCAGCTGCAGGTAGGCGATATAACCGCCTACCAGAAGCACCAGAGCTGCCAACAGGACTCCCAGCACCTGCGCGACGCGTTTGAACACTTGTTTCATGCCATTCCTCCGTTCCTTGCATAAAAAAGTGCAACACAAAACAGGTGGTTTTGTGTTGCACTCCGCTTCTCGCACACTGTTTTACAAGTATACCGGAAAAACGCGCAAAAGACTATACACAGATGCAATGAATTTTGAGAGATAGATTTGTCTATATTGCCCTATAAAATTTGCAAAAATCAAAAATGTATTGTTGCACATGCCAAAACCGGCCGCCCGAAAGGCAGCCGGTATTCGGTTACTGGCAGACGCGCTCGTTGACCAGCTTGAAGCCCGCCTTGGTCAACTCCTCGCGGATCTGATCGATCTGCGCGTGATCGCGGGTTTCCAGCCCCAGCTTCAGGAAACAGCTGGTAACGGGCATGCTGGTATCGCCCCGGTCGTGGTGCACACTGACCACATTGGCGCCGCAGCGGCTGATGATCTCGCTGACCCCCTGCAGCTGGCCGGGCTTGTCCTCCAGCGCGATCATCAGATTGGCATTGCGTCCGCTCATCACCAGGCCGCGGGTGATCACGCGGCTCAGGATGTTCACGTCGATGTTGCCGCCGCTGACCACGCAAACCGCCTTTTTGCCGCTCAGCGGCAGCTTGCCGAACATGGCCGCGGCCACGCTCACCGCGCCCGCGCCCTCCGCGATCAGCTTCTGCTTTTCGATCAGGGCCAGCACGGCGGCGGCGATCTCGTCCTCGGTCACCGTCACGATCTCGTCCACATACTGCTCCACCATGGCAAAGGTGGTGTCGCCCGGGTGCTTGACCGCAATGCCGTCCGCGAAGGTGGAAACGGTGTCCAGCGTGATCTGGCTGTGTTCCTTGAGGCTGTTGAACATACTGGGAGCGCCCGCGGCCTGCACACCGTAGACCTTGCATTCCGGCTTCAGGCTCTTGATCGCGAACGCCACGCCGCTGATCAGGCCGCCGCCGCCCACCGGTACGATCACCGCGTCCACATCGGCCAGCTGGTCCAGGATCTCCAGGCCGATGGTGCCCTGCCCGGCGATCACCTCATCGTCGTCAAAGGGGTGGATAAAGGTGGCGCCGGTTTCCTCCTGCAGGCGGCAGGCGTAGTCGTAGGCGTCGTCATAGGCGCCCTTCACCAGCTTCACCTGGGCGCCCAGCCGCTTGGTATTCTCCACCTTGCTGATGGGAGCGCCGTCCGGCATGCAGATCGTGCTGGGAATCCCGCTCTTGGTGGCGGCCAGCGCCACACCCTGGGCGTGGTTGCCGGCGCTGCAGGCAATGATGCCCCGGGCTTTTTCCTTTTCGGACAGCTGGCTGATTTTGTAGTACGCGCCCCGCAGCTTGAAGCTGCCGGTCACCTGCAGGTTCTCGGTTTTCAGATACAACCGGGCGTCCTGGGACAGGTTGGGCGCGGCGATCAGGTCGGTCTTGCGGGCCACATCCTTCAAAACAAACGCGGCGTGGTAGATACGGTCTAAGGTCAACATGCGATACAGGCCCCCCTCTGGATAGTGTTTCTTGTCAGATTCAATAATCTTTACCCTACAACATTCGTACACTTTTGTCAAGTAACAGCTTGAAGCGCGGCGGGCCGCGCGGTATAATGAAACCATTCCGCGGGCCGGACAGGGTCCGCGGCCAGGGAGGAAATTGGGATGCAGATTCGACCGATTGCCCTGCGGATGCGGGGCCTTGTGATTTTTCGCGGTTTGCTGGAAGACCCGGTGGCGGCCCGGCTTCTGGCCTTGCTGGAATGTGAGCCCGGCGACGAGGGGGCCTTTGCCGACGCCTATGGCGCTTTCTGTGCGGAGTTGTTTCCCCATACGCTGGACTGGGGCCGTTATCTGAAAGAGGCCGTTCTCCAGCAGGAGGATCTGTATGTAGTGCGCCATTGCGGCCCCGGCGGCGCGCCGGAGGGGATGCGCGCCATGCTGGAGAGGGAACTGGCCTTTCTGAGCCGGCTTACCGGTCTGACCAGCGAGCAGGTGCTGGCGGCTTCGCCCCGCCTGGACTTCCTTCCCCGCTGGAAAGCGACCCCGGCGGACCTGACGGCCGCCTATCAGGCGCGGCTGGCCAATGTGGGGCGCACCGGGTACGGCATGTTCGCCCGCTACCATGTGTTTACGGTAAAGGACGGCAAACTCATCCCGGTGGAGCACCCGGATCCCCAGCGGCTGGACCAGCTGCCCGGCTATGAAGCCGAGCGGGAAAAGGTGGTGGCCAACACCCGGGCGCTGCTGGCAGGCCAGCCGGCCAACAACGTGCTGCTGTACGGCGATGCGGGTACCGGGAAATCCAGCGCCATCAAGGCCATCGCCAACCGGTTCGCGCCGGATGGGCTGCGGCTGGTGGAGGTGAAAAAACACCAGCTGTACCAGATCCCCCGGCTGATGGATTCACTGGCCGCCAACCCGCTCAAGTTCATCCTGTTTATTGACGATCTGAGTTTTGCCGCCAACGACGACAATTTCGCTGCCCTCAAGGCGATCCTGGAGGGCAGCGTGGGGGGCAGAAGCAGCAATATCGCGGTCTATGCCACCAGCAATCGCCGCCATTTAATTAAGGAGACCCTGTCCGACCGGGAGGGGGACGATATCCACCATGCGGACACCATGCAGGAGTTGATGAGCCTGTCCGCCCGGTTCGGCCTGACCGTTACCTTCACCCGGCCCGACAAGGAGAAATTCTCCCGCATCGTGCTGGACCTGGCCGGCCAGTACGGCGTAAACCAGCCCGCCGACCAGCTGGTCCAGCGGGCGGAGGCCTTTGCCATCCGGGCCGGCGGGCGCAGCCCGCGGGTGGCCCGGCAGTTCATTGAGATGTGCAAGGCGGGGGTGCTGTGATCCCGGCGTAACACGGGGCTGCCGCGCCGGAAACGGCGGTTCACCCGGGAAGCTGACCCCGGTTGGCCTTGCCGCTCATAGCGGTGATCTCCATGCGCAGCATGACGGCCGCGGGCATCCCTCGCATGGCCCGTTCATAGGCGGGGGTGTCCAGGGCCTGCGGGTCATATTTCTGGCACAGGGCCCGCATGGCCTCCCAGCGTTCGGCCTCATCCTCCACGATCCGCACAACGCCGTCCACCATGCAGCTGGCGAACTCCACGGTGAACTGAAAGGGGACCGTGCGGCTGTGCAGCACGCAGGTGAACTGAGCCCGGCCGTCCCGGCACAGGTTGTCCAGCTTCTGCCCGGCCCGCGCACAGTGGAAATACAAAGCGCCGTTGTGCAGCACGTAGGAGAGGGGAACGCAGTGCGGGCTGCCGTCCCGGTTGAGGGTGGTAAGGAATCCGTATTCGCTGTCCCGCAGAACAGTCAGCGTGTCTGTGTCGCTGAGTTTGCGGTCGATGCGTCGCAGCGGGAGAATCATAGGTCTGTCCGTCCTTTCCTTGTTTGGTGCTCTCCCATTGTAGCACGGGTGTGTCTGGCTTTCAATCAAGGAGGACGGCCGATTTGTTGAACGGGCGCTGGCCCGCACGGAAAGGAGAAAACTGTTTTATGTGGCTGCTGTATGGATTTCTGGCGGTGGTGGCGGTTTGGGCGCTGGTCGTCCTGATTCGGGCGGCGCTGTTCCGGCCGCTGCCCTTGCCGGAGCCTCTGCCCGGTGAGGTGACGTTGGACAAATCCAAGATCACCGACGATATGCAGGCGATGATCCGGATCCGGACGGTGTCCCATTCGGACGACAGCCTGACCGATTTCGGGGAGTTCGCCCGGTTCCGGGCACTGCTCAAGGAGCGCTTTCCGCGGGTGCACCAGGCGGCGGAGCGCACCCGGGTCGGGGCCACCGGGGTGATCTACCGGATCCCCGGCCGGGCGCACGACGCCCCCAGCGTCTGCATGGCCCATTACGACGTGGTGCCGGTGGAAGAAGCCGGTTGGGACAAGCCGGCCTTTGACGGCGTTCTGGAGGACGGCGTGCTCTGGGGCCGGGGAACGCTGGACACCAAGGGCACCCTGTGCGGCGTGCTGGAAGCGGCCGAGCAGCTGCTGGCGGAGGGATATCAGCCCCGTCAGGACCTGTATCTGGCCTTCTCGGGCGACGAGGAGGTGAACGGCGGCAGCTGTCCGGCCATGGTGGCCTGGTTGGAAGAACGGGGCGTGCGCCCGGCGTTTGTTCTGGACGAGGGGGGCGCCGTGGTGGAAAAGGTGTTCCCCGGCGTGCCGGGAGAGTGCGCGCTCATCGGCGTGGCGGAAAAGGGCCCCATGAATCTGGAACTCACCCTGCGCAGCGCCGGCGGTCACGCCTCCACACCGCCCGCTCATACGGCGGTCGGCCGCCTGGCCCGGGCCATGGAACGGATCGAATCTCACCCGTTCCCGGCCCGGCTCACCCCGCCGGTGGCGGGCATGTTCAATACCCTGGGCCGGTATTCCTCCTTCGGGTATCGGATCCTGTTCGCCAATCTCTGGTGTTTCCAGCCGCTGCTCAACCGGATCTGCCGGGCTTCGGGCGGCGAACTCAACGCCATGATGCGCACCACCTGCGCGCTCACCCGGATGGAGGGGAGCAAGGCTTTTAACGTGCTGCCGCCCCGCGCCACCGTGGGCATGAACCTGCGCCTGCTGGCCCCGGATACGGTGGACAGCGCCGTGGCCCGCCTGCGCAAGCTGGTGGGGGATCCGGAGATCGAGTATCGGGTGGAGACCGGCATGGATCCCTCTCCCTGTTCCGACACCCGGTGCGAGGCCTGGCAGACGCTGGGCCGGGCCATCCGCACCACCTGGCCGCAGGCGGTGGTGTCCTCCTATCTGATGATGGCCTGCAGCGATTCCCGCCACTATTGCCGTATCACCGACCGGGTCTACCGGTTTTCCGCCATGAAGCTGTCCCGGGAAGAGCGGGCCATGATCCACGGCAACAACGAGCGGGTGCCGCTGGAAACGCTGTACCGCACGGTGGAGTTTTACATCCGCCTGCTGCGCTGCCTGTGAGGCCGTTTCTTTCTGTCGTTTTTCCTTGACAACTGGTCAGAACACAGAGTATAATAGCAGATTGTTAGGACAAGGACGTCCATTCTTCGCCGCGGCCCTCGCGGCGGGGGATGGGCGTTTTCGCTCGTTTTGCGGAAAAGAAAAAACAGGGGGGAACGCAGATGGCAAGCAAACATATTTTCGTGACCGGCGGCGTGGTCTCCGGTCTGGGCAAGGGCATCAGCGCGGCCAGCCTGGGCCGGTTGCTCAAACAGCGGGGCCTTCGGGTGGCGGCGCAGAAGCTGGACCCGTATGTGAACGTGGACCCGGGCACCATGAGCCCGTACCAGCACGGCGAGGTCTTCGTTACCGAGGACGGCGTGGAGACCGACCTGGACCTGGGCCACTATGAGCGTTTTATCGACGAGGACCTGAACAAGCTGTCCAACCTGACCAGCGGCCGGGTATACTGGAACGTGCTCCACAAAGAGCGGGCGGGCGAATACCTGGGCAACACGGTGCAGATCATCCCCCATGTCACCGGGGAGATCAAGCGGTTTGTCTACGGCCTGGGCGAATATACCCAGGCGGATGTGGTCATCACCGAGATCGGCGGCACCATCGGTGATATCGAGAGCCAGCCCTTCCTGGAGGCCATCCGGCAGATCAGCCGGGAGGTAGGCCGGGAAAACTGCATGTTCCTGCATGTGGTGCTGGTGCCCTGGCTGAAGTGCTCCGGCGAGCATAAGACCAAGCCTGCCCAGCACTCGGTGCATGAGCTGCAGAGCATGGGCATCATGCCGGATGTGATCATCGCCCGCTGCGATGAACCCCTGGAGGACGGCATCCTGCAGAAGATCGCCGCTTTCTGCAATGTGGAGCCGGACTGCGTGATCGAGAACCGCACCCTGGGCAGCCTGTACGACGTGCCGCTGATGCTGCACGACGCCAAGCTGGACGACCTGGTCTGCCGCCGGTTCGGGTTCCAGACCCCCGCGCCGGATCTGACCGAGTGGAAAGAGCTGTGCCGGCGCACCAACGAACTGGAGCGCACCGTGACCATCGCCATGGTGGGCAAGTATGTGGAACTGCACGACGCCTACCTGTCGGTGGTGGAGGCGCTGCATCACGGCGGCTTTGAGAACCGGGCCGCGGTGTCCATCCGCTGGGTGGACGCGGAACAGCTCACCCCGGAGAACGTGGCCGAGCATCTGGCCGGCGTGGACGGTGTGCTGGTGCCGGGCGGCTTCGGCAGCCGCGGCGTGGAGGGCATGATCCTGGCCGCCCGGTACGCCCGGGAGAACAAGGTGCCCTATCTGGGCATCTGCCTGGGCATGCAGGTGGCGGTCATTGAGGCGGCCCGCAGCCTGGCCGGCCTGACCGTTGCCAACAGCCGGGAGTTTGACCCGGAGGGCAGCGAGTGCGTCATCGACCTGATGCCGGACCAGAAGGGCGATCTGCCCAAAGGCGGCACCATGCGGCTGGGCGCTTATCCCTGCCGCCTGGCGGAAGGCAGCCGTATGCGGGAAGTGTACGGCGGTGTGCCCGAGATCCATGAGCGGCACCGCCATCGGTATGAGGTGAGCAACATCTTCCGCCCGCAGCTGGAGCAGGCCGGGCTGGTGTTCAGCGGCACCTCGCCGGACGGGCATCTGGTGGAGGCCATGGAACTGGCCGACCACCCCTACTTCGTGGCGGTGCAGTATCACCCCGAGTTCAAGAGCCGGCCCAACCGGGCGCATCCCTTGTTCCGGGAACTGGTGCGTGCCTGCCTGCACGAATAAAAGCAAAACGAAACCCCGGGGCCGTTCCCAGCGAACGGCCCCGGGGTTTTATCGATCGGTGACGTGAAAAGGGGATCAGCCCCGGCGCAGCCAGTCGGCCATGCGGGCCATCGCCGCGGCGGCCTGCTCCTCGCCGGCGAAGGCCGACAGCCGGAAATACCCCTCGCCGTTGCGGCCAAAGCCGCTGCCCGGGGTGCCCACCACCCCGGCGTTCTCCAGCAGCGCGTCGAAGAACTCCCAGGATGTCATGCCGCGGGGGCACTCCATCCACAGGTAGGGGGAATCCTTGCCGCCGCAGTACCAGATGCCCAGTTCGTCCAGCACCTTCGCGGCCACCCCGGCGCTGCGCAGGTAGGCGTCGATGCTCTCCCGGCAGCCGGCCAGCCCGGCCGGGGTGAACACCGCCTCGGCGGCCCGCTGCACCGGATAGGCCACCCCGTTCATCTTGGTGCTCTGGCGGCGCAGCCACATGTCGTGCAGGTTCATGCCCTCCCGCACCAGGGTGCGGGGCACCACCGTGTAGCCGCAGCGGGTGCCGGTAAAGCCGGCGGTCTTGCTCAGGCTGCACACCTCGATGGCGCACTCCTGCGCGCCGGGCACTTCATAGATGCTGCGGGGCACGCCGCTGCGGATGAAGGATTCGTAGGCCGCGTCGTACAGAATTACCGCGCCGTGTTCCCGGGCGTATTCCACCCAGCGGGTCAGTCCGGCCTTGTCGTAGGCGCCGCCGGTGGGGTTGCCGGGGGAGCACAGGTAGATCAGCTGGCAGTCCAGATCGTCCGAGGGCAGGGGCAGGAAGTTGTTCTCCCGGTTGGCGTCCAGATAGCTCACCTGCCGGCCCGCCATCAGGTTGGTATCCCGGTAGACCGGGTACACCGGGTCAGGGATCAGCACCCGGCAGTCGTCGGAGAACAGATCGGGCAGGTTGCCCAGATCGCTCTTGGCGCCGTCGCTCACAAAGATATCCTCCGGGTCCACCTGCACGCCCAGGCTCTCATAGTAGCCGCTGATGGCCTGCCGCAGGAACAGATATCCCTGCTCCGGGCCGTAGCCGTGAAAGCTGTCCGCCCGGCCCTGTTCCGCGCTGGCCGCCTGCATTGCCTGCACCACCGGCTGGCAGAGCGGCCGGGTCACGTCCCCGATGCCCATGTGGATCAGCGTTTTGTCCGGATGAGCCTGCCGGAAGGTCTGCGCCCGGCGGGCCACCTCGCTGAACAGATAGCTGCGGGGCACATCGTCAAAATGGTGGTTGATATACTGCTTCATATTGGTAGAAACTCCTTTCCCACATTCCCCTCAAAACGGAAAACGCCCGCGCCTATGCGCAGACGTCCTTGTCTATGGATAAAAGGATAGCACCGGTGCCCTGTACTTGTCAAGAAGCGGAGCGGACCATGCGCTATACTTGCCAAGGATGCGCCGACAAAACGAAAAAAGTTTGTGCAACTGATAAAAATTCGGCAATATGGCGCGATTTTTCTTGACGAAGCGCATACACAGGACTATAATACTGCCATTGGAACCAGCAAAGGCGCTGCGGATCCCCACAAGGGGCCGGCAGCGCCTTTTCCCATATTCAATCCCGCATGGCAAGGAGGCATCCCCATGAGCCATTCTCTTTCCCAGCTGATGCAATTTATCGAGGAGAACGATATCAAGTTTATTCGTCTGGCCTTTTGCGACATCTTTGGCGTGCAGAAAAACATCGCCATTATGGCCAGTCAGCTGCCTCATGCGGTGGAGGCAGGGGTTTCGTTTGACGCGTCGGCAATTGCGGGATTTGCCAACGTGGCTGAGTCGGACCTGTTCCTTTTGCCGGATCTGGATACCTTCCGGCTGATGCCCTGGCGCCCCAGCGAAAGCTGTGTGGCCCGTGTGCTGTGCAACATCCGCTACCCGGATGGCCGCCCCTTTGAGGGGGATGGGCGGCATCTGCTTCAGCGGGTGGAGCGGGATGCGGAACAGGCTGGCTACCGGCTGCTGCTGGGCCCGGAATGTGAGTTCTACCTGTTTGAGACCGACGAGCGCGGGCAGCCCACCAATCGGCCCTTTGACCGGGCCGGGTACTTTGATATCGCCCCCATGGACCGGGGCGAGAATGTGCGCCGGGAGATCTGCCTGGCGCTGGAGGAGATGGGCATCCAGCCCGAGCGCAGCCACCACGAACAGGGCCCGGGCCAGAACGAGATCGATTTCCGCTGTGCCTCGCCGCTCCACGCGGCCGATGATCTGATGACCATGCGCACAGCCGTCAAGGCGATCGCCGCCCAGAACGGATTGTTCGCTTCCTTCCTGCCCAAGCCCCTGCCGGGGGCCAGCGGCAACGGGCTGCACATCAATCTGTCCCTGTTCCGGGGGGAGGAGAATCTGTTCCGCGGCTTTGCCGAGACCCCCAATCCGGAAGCGGCCGCCTTCCTGGCCGGGATTTTGCGGCGGGTGCCGGAGATCAGCGTGTTTGCGGACCCGCTGCCCGGCTCCTACAACCGGCTGGGGTGCCACGAAGCGCCGGGCGTTGTCAGCTGGAGCTGCCAGAACCGGTCCTCGCTGGTGCGGGTGCCTGCGGCAAAGGGGGATGATTGCCGCATGGAACTGCGCAGCCCGGATCCTGCCTGCAACCCCTATGTGGTCACGGCGCTGCTGGTAGAGGCCGGTTTGGAAGGAGTACGGGATCACCTGACCCTGCCGCCCTCCACCGATTTCGCGGTGTACCGGCCCACCGAGGCGCCGGGGTTGACCCCGCTGCCGGCCAGCCTGGCCGAGGCGGTGGCCGTCGCCCGCAAGAGCACCTTCCTGCCCCGCGTGCTGCCGGCCAGGCTGCTGAACGATTACCTGGCCTATAAACAGAAGGAGGCCGAGGCGTATGCCGCCGAGACCGATCCGGTGCTGTACGAAATGGAACAGTATTTTGATCGAATCTGAAACCATACCGCCCCGCGTGGCGTAAAGTGAGGTGAACCCCATGGCCGGCGTCCTGATCGCAAGCGACAGGCAGTACCATGAGCCCTTGCGCGCCCTGTTCGCGGGGCCCGGCCAGAACGCCGTCTGTTGCACCAGCGCGGGTGAGGCCCGCCGGGCGATGGGGCAGAACGGCTGTGAACTGCTGGTGGTCAACGCGCCGCTGCCGGATGAATTCGGCCGGGATCTGGCCGTGCAGGCGGCGGACGGCGGGGCCGGGGTGATTTTCCTCTGCCCGGGTCCCCAGGCGGACCGGTTGGCCGCCGGCCTGGAAAAATACGGGATCTTTGTGTTGGGGCGGCCGCTTTCCCGCCAGCAGGCAGCGTTCGCGCTGCGGCTCATCCGCGCCAGCCAGCAAAGGATCCGAAGCCTGATGGCGCAAAACCAGCGTCTGGCCAAGCGGCTGGACGAAGCCAGGGTGATCTGCCAGGCAAAATGCGTGCTGGCCCGCTTCGGGGATCTGACCGAAGAAGAGGCCCACCGATTGATCGAAAAGCGGGCGATGGACGCCCGCATTACCAGCCGGGAAGCCGCGCTGGACATCCTGCAAAGCTACGAAGACCGGATGTGAGAACCGGTCCTGCAACATCGACAGGCAAAGGCGCCTGCCGCACGGAGGGAGAAATCCCCCCGTCGGCGGGCGTCTTTTCTTTTATATACTTGAAAGGAACTACTTGAAGGAAAAGTGAGGCGTACATAATATGGAAAAATTACCCCGGTATCAGCCCATTGATTACGGGAAATACGATCCCGCGATCCCCGATGGGCAGCGGGAGGCCTATTTTGGCCTGCCCCGCGAGGTGAAATTCTGCAAAGAGTGTGTGATGAGCAACCAGAAGCCCAACAGCTGCCAGGAGTTCGAGCACACCATCCGGTCCAAAAAGGCCACCATGGTGATCCAGGAGGACGGCGTCTGCGACGCCTGCCATGCCTGTCACAACAAGGAAGGCCGCATCGACTGGGCTGATCGGGAGCGGCAGCTGCGGGAACTTTGCGACCGCTACCGCAAGACGGACGGCAGCTATGACTGCCTGGTGCCCGGTTCCGGCGGCAAGGACAGCTTTTACGCCGCCCATCTGCTCAAATACAAGTACGGGATGCATCCGCTCACCGTCACCTGGGCCCCGCACATCTACACCACCTGGGGCTGGCAGAACTTTGAGGCCTGGATCCATGCCGGGTTTGACAACTACCTCTGCACCCCCAACGGCCTGACCCACCGGCTGCTGACCCGTCTGGCCACCGAAAATCTATTCCATCCGTTCCAGCCCTTTATTCTGGGGCAGAAACAGCTGGCGCCGAAGATGGCCGCCAAGTTCGGGATCCCGCTGGTATTCTACGGGGAGAATGAAGCCGAGTTCGGCAACCCCATCGCGGACAACGACACCGCCCTGCGGGACGAGCGATTCTTCGCCACCAACGATTTCGACCACATCTTCCTGGGCGGCGTTTCGCTGCGGCAGCTGAAGGAGGATTTCGGGGTGGACGCGGCGGATCTGGCCATCTACCTGCCCTGTGAGACCAGCGACGTGGAGAAAAACCACATCCAGGTCCATTACATGGGGTATTACGAGAAGTGGCATCCCCAGGGCGCCTACTACTACAGCGTGGAACACGGCGGCTTTGTTCCCAGCCCGGAGCGCACCGCCGGCACCTACTCCAAGTACAATTCCATCGATGACAAGGTGGACGATTTCTTCTACTACACCACCTACATCAAATACGGCATCGGCCGCTGCACCTACGACGCGGCCCAGGAGATCCGCAACCATGAGATCACCCGGCCGGAAGGGGTGGCGCTCTGCCGCAAGTTCGACGGCGAGTTCCCCGCCCGGTTCGCGGATGAGTTCTTCCGGTACATCTCCATCGACAAGCAGCATTTCGGCAAGGCGGCCGACTGCTTCGAGCAGCCCCAGATGGATCTGGACTACTTTATGCACCTGGCCGACCGGTTCCGTTCTCCCCATATTTGGAATTATAAGGACGGCGTGTGGTCGCTGCGGCATACCCCCTATGAGGGAGCCAGCCTCTGCGGCTGGGGCGCGCCGGAGGGGGGCGCGCGGCGATGAGCCGGGTACGGCTGATTGCCCGGCTGGATGTAAAGGACGAGAATCTGGTCAAAGGCATCCAGTACGAGGGCCTTCGCAAGCTGGGCGATCCCCATGCGTTCGCGGTGCGGTACTACCGCCAGGGGGTGGATGAACTGCTCTATCTGGACACGGTTGCCAGTCTGTACGAGCGCAATAACCTGGGGGATATCCTCCGCCAGGCCACCGCGGACGTGTTCATCCCGATCACGGCGGGCGGCGGGCTGCGCAGCGTGGAGGACGTGGCCGCGATCCTTCGGGCCGGGGCGGACAAAGCCGCTATCAACACCGCGGCGCTGCGCCGGCCGGAATTGATCGAAGAGATCGCCCGGGCTTTTGGCAGCCAGTGCATGGTGCTGAGCGTTCAGGCCAAGCGCCGCAATCCCGCCGACCCGGCCGCCGGCTGGGAAGCCTACTACGACAACGGCCGGGAACACTCCGGCCGGGACGTGCTGGAGTGGGTGAAGGAGGGCGTGGCCCGGGGAGCGGGGGAGATCCTGCTCACCAGCGTAGACAAAGAGGGGTTCCGCAAGGGCATGGACCAGGAACTGATCGCGGCGGTGTCCGCGGCGGTCCCGGTCCCAGTGATCGCCGCCGGCGGCGCCTCCTCGGCCGAGGACCTGTTCCAGGCCGTGAAGGGCGGGGCGCAGGCGGTGGCCGTAGGCAGCATCCTGCACTATGACAACACCGATATCCCCACTTTGAAAAATCAGTTGGCCCAAAAGGGCGTGGAGGTGAGAGTATGCGGCCAGTCGTAACCATCATCGACTATGGCCGGGGAAATCTGCTCAGCGTCCGCCGGGCCCTGGAATCCTGCGGCGCGGAAGCGGTTTTCGCCGCCGGCCCGGACAGTATCCGCAAGGCCGCTGCTCTGGTGCTGCCGGGCGTGGGTTCCTTTGCGGACGGCATGGCCCGGCTGCGGGCCGACGGCCTGGAGCAGCCCATCCGGGAGCGGGCCGCCGCCGGTGTTCCGCTGCTGGGGATCTGCCTGGGAATGCAGATGCTGTTCGACACCGGCTACGAGGACGGCGAGACCCCCGGTCTCGGGCTGATTCCCGGAACGGTGGAACCGCTGCCCCGCCAGGACGTGGACGGCAAGCCGCTTCGGGTGCCCCACGTGGGCTGGAGCGGGCTGGTGCCCGCGGGGCCGAATGGTTTTGCAAACTCGGTCCTGGCGGATGTGCAGCCAGGCGAGGAAGTGTATTTTGTACATGGTTTTGCCGCCGTGCCCGCCTGTGAAACGGACCGGCTGGCCGATACCCTGTACGGCGGCCGCCGTGTTTGCGCGGCGGTGTGCCGCGGCAATGTGACCGGTGTGCAGTTTCACCCGGAAAAAAGTGCAGAAACCGGACTTGGAATTCTGCGGGCATTTGTTCGCCAGGCAGAAGCGCCGGTTTTGAAATAAGGAGGAAATGACCTATGAAAAAAGAGTACAAATCCGTCTTGAGCCTGTATGATACCCAGAAAGCCATCGGCTTTATCAAACAGACCTTCCAGCAGAACCTTTCCGGGCGGCTGTCCCTTTCCCGGGTCACCGCGCCCTTGTTTGTAGATCCCGCCACCGGCCTGAACGACGATCTGAACGGCGTGGAGCGCCCGGTGTCCTTTGATATTCCGGCCATTCCCACCCTGCCCGCCGCCCAGGTGGTGCACAGTCTGGCCAAATGGAAGCGCATGGCCCTGGGCCGTTATGGCTTTGCCGCCGGCGCCGGCCTGTACACCGATATGAACGCCATCCGTCGGGATGAGGAACTGGACGCCCTCCACTCGGTCTATGTGGATCAGTGGGACTGGGAGAAGGTCATCACCCGGGAGACCCGCACCATTGAGTATCTGCAGGAGACCGTGCGCCAGATCGTGGCGGCTGTCTGCGACACCCTGGACGCGGTGAAGAAGGAATATCCCGCGCTGACCATGGAGCTGTCCCGCGAGGTCAGCTTTGTCACCACCCAGGAGCTGGAGGACCGCTGGCCCGACCTGAGCCCGAAGGAGCGGGAGGACGCCTGGCTGAAGGATCATCCCACCACCTTTGTCATGCAGATCGGCGGCCCGCTCAAGAGCGGCAAGAAGCACGACGGCCGCGCGCCTGACTACGACGACTGGAAGATGAACGGCGATATCCTGTTCTGGAACAGCACCCTGGGCCATGCCTTTGAGGTGTCCAGCATGGGCATCCGTGTGGACGCCGAGAGCATGCGCAGCCAGTGCGAGGCCGCCGGCTGCCCCGAGCGTCTGGAGCGGCCCTTCCACAAGGGCGTGCTGGACGGCAGCCTGCCTCTGACCATGGGCGGCGGCATCGGCCAGAGCCGTCTGTGCATGCTGCTGCTGGGCAAGGCCCATATCGGTGAGGTGCAGGTAAGCCTGTGGCCGGACGATATGGTGCGTGCCTGCGCCGAAGAGGGCATCCAGTTGCTGTAAGCCGCGCTGGAAAGGGAAAGGAGAGATATAGTATGCAGAATGTACCGGAACTGTTTGGCAGTATGGTGTTTAATGATAAGGTGATGCGCGCGCACCTTCCCAAGGACGTGTATCGCTCTTTGAAGAACACCATCCAGCGGGGCGCCCCGCTGGACCTGGAGGTGGCCAATGTGGTGGCTACCTGCATGAAGGACTGGGCTGTGAGCAAGGGCGCGACCCATTTTACTCACTGGTTCCAGCCCATGACCGGCGTCACCGCCGAAAAGCATGACAGCTTTATCAGCCCCTGCGGGGACGGCGGCGTCATCATGGACTTCTCCGGCAAGGAACTGGTCAAGGGCGAACCGGACGCGTCCAGCTTCCCCTCCGGTGGTCTGCGGGCCACCTTTGAGGCTCGCGGTTACACCGCCTGGGACCCCACCAGCTATGCCTTCATCAAGGATGATACCCTTTGCATCCCCACTGCGTTCTGCAGCTATACCGGCCAGGTGCTGGATAAAAAGACCCCGCTGCTGCGCAGCATGGAAGCCCTGAGCCGCCAGGCGGTTCGCGTGCTGGCCCTGTTCGGCAAGGATGTCTGCCGGGTCACCGCCACCATCGGGCCGGAGCAGGAATATTTCCTGATCAACAAGCAGGACTATGCCTGCCGTCCTGACCTGATCCTGACCGGCCGTACCCTGGTGGGCGCGCCCGCGCCCAAGGGCCAGGAGCTGGAGGACCATTACTTTGGTTCTTTGCGGCCCCGCGTCAAGGCGTTCATGGAAGACCTGGACGCGGAACTGTGGAAGCTGGGCATTCTGGCCAAGACCGAGCACAACGAGGTGGCCCCCTGCCAGCATGAGATGGCCCCGATCTTCGCCACCGCCAACATCGCCACCGACGCCAACCAGCTGACCATGGAGGTCATGAAGAAGGTGGCCGACCGGCACGGCTTTGCCTGCCTGCTGCATGAGAAGCCCTTTGAGGGGGTCAACGGCAGCGGCAAGCACAACAACTGGAGCATCAGCACCGACAAGGGCGAGAACCTGCTGGATCCCGGCTCTACCCCGGCGGAAAATACCCAGTTCCTGCTGTTCCTGACCGCCGTGATCAAGGCGGTGGATGAGCACCAGGACCTGCTGCGCATCAGCGTGGCCAGCGCCGGCAACGACCATCGTCTGGGCGCCAACGAAGCGCCCCCGGCCATCGTGTCGGTCTATGTGGGCGACGAGTTGCAGGCGGTGATCGATTGCCTGATCAAGGGCACCTCCCCCTGCCACAGCAACGCGCCCACCGTGCTGGACACCGGCGCCGTGGTGCTGCCCAATCTGCCCCGGGATACCTCCGACCGCAACCGCACCAGCCCCTTTGCCTTTACCGGCAACAAGTTTGAGTTCCGTATGCCGGGCTCTTCCTTCAACATTGCCTGCACCAACGTGATGCTCAACACCGCCGTGGCCGACGCGCTGGCCCAGTACGCCGACGAACTGGAAGGCAGCGCCGATTTCCAGAAGGATCTGCTGGCCCTGATCTGCCGGGAACTGGCGGCTCATGAGCGTATCCTGTTCAACGGAAACGGCTATGGCGAGGAGTGGCCGGTGGAGGCCGCGCGCCGGGGCCTGTGCAACTTCCGCACCACCCCGGAGGCGCTGGTGCATTACACCGACGAAAAGAATGTGGAACTGTTCGCCCGCCACGGTATCTATACCCGTGACGAGATCGCCTCCCGTGAGGAGATCCTGCTGGACGAGTACGGCAAGGCCATCCGCATCGAAGCGCTGGCCCTGCTGGATCTGATCCGTCAGCAGATCGCCCCGGCCTGCATCAAGTATTCCAACAGCCTGGCTGCCGGCGTAAGCGCCAAGAAGGCGCTGGGCATCGAGGCTCCCGCCGAGGCGGCCCTCACCAGTCAGGTGAGCGCCCTCACCGGCGAGATGCTGGCCGCCGCCGACCGGCTGAGCGCCTGCGTGGAGGCTATGCCGCAGGATGTGACCGGTATGGCGCAGTACTGCGCCGACACGGTGCTGCCCGCCATGGATGCGGTGCGCACCCCGGCCGATAAGCTGGAGCAGACAGTGGACCGCACCCTGTGGCCGCTGCCTACCTACAGCGATATGCTCTTCTATGTTTGAGAACGGGGCGCGGACCGGCGCCCGGCAGTGTTCCCCCTGATCGGTCGCTGAGCCCCGAGCTCTGTTTTCATATTTCTCATTTTTCCTTTCAAGCGGAAGCCCCCCGGTGCGTTGCGCACCGGGGGGCTTCTGTCTGTCGGTATTGTGTTGGAGAAGCGAAAACAGGTCAGTCGTGCAGGAAATCCAGGGTGATCTCGTAGGGGCTGTCCACCGCGTCCTGCAGCTTGGCTTCTTTTTTGTACTTGGCCAGGATGGCGGCGGTCTTGGCCGGATCAGCCAGGGTGCCGGCGCCGGCGATGCAGCCGCCGGGGCAGCCCATGCCCTCCAGCAGGTACCCGTTGTACTTGCCCGCCTTGGCCATCATCAGCAGCTTTTTGCAGTCGGCCAGGCCCTGGGCGCTGGCGATCTTGACCTCCCGGTCCGGATCCATCCGGTGGATGGCGTCGGCCACCGCCTGCGCCACGCCGCCGCTCACGGCAAAGCCGCGGCCCGCGGCAGTGCCCCGGTCCAGATCGCCCTCTTCCTCCAGAATGCCAAAGTCCACCTCCCGGGCCTCGAACATCCCCATCAACTCCTCAAAGGTCAGCACAAAGTCCACGTCGCTGCGGATGGTGCGCCGGCTGGCCTCCAGCTTCTTGGCGGAGCAGGGCCCGATAAAGGCCACCTTGATATTCTTGTGTTGCTTTTTCACAAGGCGGGCGGTCAGCACCATGGGGGTCATGGCCATGCTGATGCAGTGGGCCAGTTCCGGGAACAGCTTCTTGGCCATCACGCTCCAGGACGGGCAGCAGCTGGTGGCCATGAAGGGCTGATGCTCCGGCACTTCGCGCAAAAAGTCCTTGGCCTCCTCCACGGTGCACAGATCAGCGCCGATGGCCACCTCCACCACGTCGGCAAAGCCCAACTGCTTCATGGCGGCGGTGAATTTCTCCGGGGTCAGGCCGGGGAACTGGTTGATAAAGGCCGGGGCCAGGATGGCGAACACCCGGTCACCCTGCTGGATGGACTGGATCAGCTGGAAGATCTGGCCCTTGTCCGAGATGGCGCCGAAGGGGCAGTTCACCAGGCACATGCCGCAGGACACGCACTTGTCGTAGTCGATCTCGGCGCGGCCGAACTCGTCCGATTTGATGGCGTTCATCCCGCAGGCCTGGGCGCAGGGCCGCTCCATCTTCACAATGGCGTGGTAGGGGCAGGCGTCTACACACTTGCCGCACTTGATGCACAGGTCCTGGTCAATGTGGCTCAGCCCGTTGCGGAAAGAGATCGCCTTCTTGGGGCAGACCTCCTGGCAGGGATGGGCCAGACAGCCCTGGCACATGGCGGTCACCTTGACCAGTTTTTCCGGGCAGCTGTTGCAGGCGAACTTGATCACGTTGATCAGCGGCGGATCGTAGTATTTCTCCGCGATGGCGCTGTGCTCCACGCCGGCGCTGGCGGGCACCTGGGTGTCCACCGGGCGCAGGGGCAGGCCCATAGCCAGCCGGATGCGCTCGCTCACGATCGCCCGCTCCAGAAAGATGTTGTGCCGCAGTTTGCCGATCTCGCCGGGCACGATCTTAAAGGGCAGGGTGGTCATCTTTTCCGCGTAGTTTCCGCCTTCGTAGGACATCCGGGCCACTTCGGTAAAAACCTTGCGGCGAATATCGATCACGGGGGTGTAGATTCCTCGCATGGTGGTACTCCTTTCACACTTCGAGTCTCGTCAAAAGAATAACACAAAACCCGCCCGCCGCCAAGGGGCAAGGCGCAGTTTCTTCGCTGATTTTGCAGCTTTTTCAATCGGCTGCCAGCCGGGCGCGGCTGTGTTCGCCCTCCCAGGGGCCCAGTTCCACCGGCACCACATCGCCGCCGGTGTGGCCGGGGGCGCTCACCACCACCGGCAGATACAGCCGGGTGTAGCCAGTGAACAGGGTAGCGGAGAGAGGTTTCTCCAGCAGCACTTCCTCCCGCTGCCCTTCCATGGCCGCCGCCAGCCGGGCCCGGGCCGCGTCCGCCGCCCGCTGCATCCGGTGCACCCGGGCGGCCTTTTCCGCCTCCGAAACCTGGTCGGGGAACGCCGCCGCCGGGGTGCCCGGCCGGGCGGAGTAGGGGAACACGTGTACCTTCAAAAAGCCGAAAGATTCCACAAACGCCAGGCTCTGGGCAAATTCCTCCTCCGTTTCGCCGGGAAAGCCCACGATCACGTCGGTGGTGAAACTCACATTCCCGCCAAAAGCCGCCCGCAGCTTGTCCGCCACGGTCACATACTGGGCGGTGTCGTAGATCCGGCGCATCCGCCGCAGGGTGGCGTCGCAGCCGCTCTGCAGCGAGAGGTGAAACTGGGGGCACAGGCTCTTTACCCCCGCCAGAATTTCGATCTCGCTGTCGGTCATCAGGTCCGGCTCCAGGCTGCCCAGCCGGATGCGCCGGATGCCCTCCACCTGCCCGCAGGCGGCGGTCAGCCGGGCCAGGGTGGAGCCGGTGTCCTTGCCGTAGCTGGACAGATTGATGCCCGCCAGCACCGCCTCCCGATAGCCCGCGTCGGCCAGGGTGCGCAGTTCCGCCAGGATGCTGGCCTCGCTGCGGCTGCGCACCCGTCCCCGCGCCCGGGGGATCACGCAGTAGGCGCACTGCCGGTCGCAGCCGTCCTCCACCTTGAGGAACGCCCGGGTGTGCCCTTCAAACCGCTCCATAGGCAGCTCCTCAAAGGCCTCGCCCCGCTGGTGAGGGGCGATCTCCACCAGCCGCTCCCCGCTGTCCAGCACCCGCTGCACCTTCGCCAGCAGACCCCGCCGGTCGGTGCTGCCGGTCACCAGATCGGCCTCCTCCACGGCGGCGGCCTCTTCGGGGAACGCCTGGGGATAGCAGCCGGTCAGCACTGTCACGGCGCCGGGGTTCTCCCGCTTGGCCCGGCGCAGCCACTGACGGCTCTTTTTGTCGCCGCCGGCGGTCACGGTGCAGCTGTTCACGATGTACACGTCCGCCGGCTCGTCCTTGCCGGCCAGGGTGTAGCCGTTCTGGCAGAACAGCTGCTGCAGGGCCCCGGTCTCGTTCTGGTTGACCTTGCAGCCCAGCGTATAAAAACTCACGCGCATAGTGTTTCCTCGCAAAAATGGGATTTCGCCAGGTCATCCGGACCTGCGTATACCTTATTATACCGAAATCCGTCCTCCGGCACAACCGTCCCCATGACTAATTTGCGGCCCTGTCCCATATACATACGGTAAAGATCAATGGGGAAGTGAGGAACGCATCATGAAACAATGTATCGCGGCGCTGCTGGCGCTGCTCCTGCTGATCGGGCTGCCGGTTTCCGCCGCGGAGACCGACGCGGCGCAAACCCCGCAGCCGTTTTCCTTCGCGCAGCCGGATTTCGATGTGCCCTGCCGGGCCGCCGTGCTCATGGACCAGACCACCGGGGCCATCCTTTACGAGAAGCTGCCGGACGAGCGGCTGCCCATCGCCTCCATCACCAAGGTGATGACCCTGCTGCTCACCTTTGAGGCGCTGGAGGCCGGCCGCATCCATCTGGAAGACATCGTGCCGGTGAGCGAGCACGCCTACGATATGGGCGGCAGCCAGATCTGGCTGGAGCCGGGCGAGCAGCTCACCCTGCAGGAGATGCTCAAGGCCATCTGTGTGGCCAGCGCCAACGACGCGGCGGTGGCGGTGGCGGAGTATGTGGGCGGCAGTGAGGCGGCCTTTGTGGAGATGATGAACGCCAAAGCCCAGGAACTGGGCCTGACCGGCACCCATTTTGCCAACGCCTGCGGCCTGGACGCCAGCGGTCATCTGTCCACCGCCCGGGACGTGGCGATGCTCAGCCGGGAGATGCTCACCAAACATCCCGAGGTCACCCAGTACACCGCCATCTGGACCGACAGCCTGCGGGGCGGCCAGACCCAGCTGGTCAACACCAACAAGCTGCTGCGCCGGTATGAGGGGATCACCGGCCTCAAGACCGGCACCACCAGCGGGGCGGGCATCTGCATCACCGCCAGCGCCACCCGGGACGGCTTGTCCCTGATCGCGGTGGTGCTGGGGGCCGCCAGCAGCGCCGACCGGTTCGCCGCCGCCACCACCCTGCTGGACTACGGCTTCGCGAACTTTGAGAGCGCCGCCGCGCCGCTGCCGGAAAACGCGCCCCTGACCCTGCCGGTGACCCTGGGGGACAGCGACCGGGTGACGCTGGCCTATCAGCTGCCCGGCGCGCTGCTGGTGCCCAAGGGCGGCGCGGCCGCTCTGCGGGCGGAACTGACCCTTCCGGAGCGGCTGGAAGCCCCGGTGGAAACGGACGCCCCGGTGGGCGCCGTGCGGCTGTTCTCCGGGGACCAGCTGCTGGGCGAGTACCCGGTGCTGACGGCCGGTCCGGTGGCCCGGCGAACCCTGTCCACCGCCTTTTTCGCCCTGCTGAAAGAGCTTTCCCGGCTGTGAGCGCGGCCAAAAAAGAAACTCCGCTTTTTCTGTCAAACTTGAAGCGTCTGCCTTGACAGTCCCCCGGCAAAACGGTATAGTTATTACAAGACATCCACTGCTAAAGGGAGGCAGACGCATGAGCGTAAAATTCAATGCAAAACACCTGAAAGGGTTTGTGCGTGACGAGGAGTTCGCCGCCATTTACCCCCAGGTGGAACTGGCGCACCAGATGCTGGAGAGCAAGAGCGGCCCGGGCAACGATTTTCTGGGCTGGACCGATCTCCCGGTCGCCTATGATAAAGAGGAGTTTGCCCGCATCAAGGCCGCCGCGGCCCGCATCCGGTCGGACAGCGACGTGCTGGTGGTCATCGGCATCGGCGGTTCCTATCTGGGCGCCCGCGCCGTGATCGAGGCGGTCAAGGGTATGCTGTACAACTGCACCGTGCAGGGCGGGCCCCAGATCTTCTTTGCCGGCAATTCCATCAGCCCGGCCTATCTGCAGGACATTCTGGACTGCTGCCGCGGCAAGCGGGTCAGCGTGAATGTGATCTCCAAATCCGGCACCACCACCGAGCCTGCCCTGGCCTTCCGGGTCTTCAAGAAATATCTGGAAGACACCGTGGGCGTCGAGGAGGCCCGCCGCCGGATCTACGCCACCACCGACCGGGCCCGCGGCACCCTGAAGCAGCTGGCGGACGCCCAGGGGTGGGAGACCTTCGTGGTGCCCGACGATGTGGGCGGCCGGTATTCGGTGCTCACCGCCGTGGGCCTGCTGCCCATCGCCTGCGCGGGCTGCGACATCGACGCGCTGATGAAGGGCGCGGCCGACGCCATGGCCGAGTATTCGGTCCTCAGCCCGGACAACGCCTGCTACCGCTACGCGGCGGCCCGCAACATCCTGTACCGCAAGGGCAAGGCTGTGGAACTGATGGCCTGCTATGAGCCCAACTTCACCATGATGAACGAGTGGTACAAACAGCTGTACGGCGAGAGCGAGGGCAAGGACCAGAAGGGTCTGATGCCCACCAGCGTGGTCTTCTCCACCGACCTTCATTCCATGGGCCAGTTCGTGCAGGACGGCGCCCGCATCATGTTTGAGACGGTGGTGGATATCAAGAAGCCCGCCCGCGATCTGTTCATCGAGCGCAGCGCCGACAACTATGACGGGCTGGACTTCCTGGCGGACCAGAACATGAGCGTGGTCAACCACAAGGCGCTGGAGGGCACCGTGCTGGCCCACACCGACGGCGGCGTGCCCAACATCCTGCTGGAGGTGGACGGCCTGTCCGAGTACGATCTGGGCGGCCTGATCTACTTCTTCGAGCGGGCCTGCGCGATCAGCGGCTATCTGCTGGGCGTGAATCCCTTTGACCAGCCCGGCGTGGAAAGCTACAAGAAAAACATGTTCGCGCTGCTGGGCAAACCCGGATATGAGGACCGCAAGGCGGAACTGGAATCCAAACTGGCAGACTGATCCCCCGCACTGGTTGCAGTGTGAAAATACAAGGAGGTATACCCTTATGATTCAACTTATCGTCGGCACCAAAGGCTCCGGCAAGACCAAGACCCTGGTGGATATGATCAACGCCGGCACCCGCACCACCTCCGGCAACGTGGTGGTCATCGAGAAGGGCATGCAGCTCACATACGATATCGACCACAAGGCCCGTCTGGTGGATATGGACGAGTACCGCGTGGCCGGCGCCGACATGTTCTACGGCTTTGTCGCGGGCGTGCTGGCCGGGAACTACGACATCACCGAACTGTATATCGACGGCGTGCTGAAGGTGCTGGACCATGACGTGGCCGCTCTGGGCAAGGTGCTGGATCAGCTGAACGCCATCGCGGGCGAGAGCCTGAAGCTGGTGGTCACCGTTTCGGCCGACCGCGATTCTCTGCCGGAGAGCGTTTCCAAGTATCTGTAATCTGCCGCAGGGCAGACCATGGGCGGCGGGGGCCGGATCTGGCCCCCGCCGTATCCGTATGCCGGCCCGGAAAGCGGGAATTCCGGCTTTATTTCGGAAGAAAATGCCAAAAAAGTTGATTTCCGCTGGATTTTATGGTTGACAAACCATTGTACAGTGGGTATAATTGATAAGCGGCCTTTGAGGTAGACTATGCAATTTGATCTGAAACAGTTCCTGCACAACGGGCGGGAGCCCTGGCGGCAATCCTTTACGGTGGATCTGCGGCATGCGGATTTTCCGGGATATACGGTGGACGCGCCGGCGTCGGCACAGTTCGCGGCCTATCCCGGCCAGGCGGATGTGGAACTGGTGCTCCGGGTGGAGTCGCAGGTCTGCGCATCCTGTGCCCGATGCCTGGCGCCTGTGCGCCAGCCGGTGTGTTTTGAGCGCCGGTGGCTGGTCCGGCCATCCGATCCTGACAGCGAGGAGTTCGAGCTTCCCCTGGCGGAGAACGGTGCGCTGGATCTGGACGAGCTGGTGTATCAGGAACTGGTGCTGGAGGTCGAGCCCGTGCTGCTGTGCAGCCCGGATTGTCAGGGACTTTGCCCCGTATGCGGACAACCAAAAGCGGCAGGCTGTGCCTGTCAGCGGCAGGCCGGCGATGATGCCCCCGCAGACGCAAGGCTGAGTATATTGAAACAACTGCTTCAATGACAGAATTCCATCGAGGAGGTGCTTAAAGATGGCAGTACCCAAGAGAAAGGTTTCCAAGGCACGGCGTGACAAGCGTCGCTCCTCTGTGTGGAAGCTGGAGGCCCCCGCTCTGGTCAAGTGCGAACAGTGCGGCGAGTACAAACTCCCCCACCAGGTATGCGGCAACTGCGGCTACTACAAGGGCAAGGAAATCGTCAAGAAGGAAGCCTGATTCAGGTTTTCAGTGCAAAGGGGAGGGCTTGCCTTCCCCTTTTTGCTTTGTTTATCCCACAGGAGGTTGACCGATTATGGCGGTGCGCGTACAGCAGGTGGAAAAGGGCTCGGCGGCCGAGCGGCTGGGCATCCGGCCCGGTTCAGTGCTTCTCTCGGCGGACGGCAACGAACTCAACGATATGCTGGACTACCAGTTCTATACCTCCGGCGCGTCCTTTCAGCTGGCGGTCTCCACCGAGGGCCATCTGGACTATCTCCAGGTGGACAAGACCGAGTATGAGCCGCTGGGCTGCGGATTTGAGACCTATCTGATCGACCAGAAACATTCCTGCGCCAACCACTGCATGTTCTGCTTTATCGATCAGCTGCCTCCCGGTATGCGGGATACCCTCTATTTCAAGGACGACGATGAGCGGTTGAGTTTTCTGTTCGGCAACTACGTCACCCTGACCAATCTCAGCCCCCATGAGGTGGAGCGGATCAAGGCCATGCACATCAGCCCCATCAACATCTCGGTGCACACCACCAACCCGCAGCTGCGGGTGCGGATGATGGCCAACAAGCGGGCGGGGGAGGTGCTGGACTACCTGCCCCAGTTCGCCGCCGCGGGCATTGAGATGAACTGCCAGCTGGTGCTCTGCCGCGGCGTCAACGACGGGGACGAGTTGCGCCGGACCCTGCGGGATCTGAAGGCGCTGGCTCCCCATGTGAAGAGCATCGCGGCGGTGCCCAGCGGCCTGACCCGCTATCGGGACAAACTTTATAAACTGACCCCCTACGACCCGGCCAGCGCCGCCCAGGTGCTGGATATCCTGGAATCCTTCGGCAGCGAGTGCCGGGATGAACTGGGTACCCGCCTGGTCTACCCGGGGGACGAATGGTATCTGCTGGCCGGCCGGCCCATTCCTTCCGCGGATTTCTATGAGGAGTATCCCCAGCTGGAGAACGGGGTGGGCATGTGGCGCAAGTTCCACGATGAATTTCTGGACGAGTTGTTCCGGCCCCGCCGGGTCTGGCTGCCCCGCCGGATGGACGTGGTCACCGGCACCCTGGCCGCGCCGCTGATCCACCGGCTCATGGAAGAGTTGAACCGGAAATTTCCGGCGGTGAAGGTGGCGGTGCATCCGATCCAGAACGATTTCTTCGGTGGGAACGTGAGCGTGGCCGGCCTTGTGACCGCCACCGATATCCTGGCCCAGTGCAAGGGCAAGCTGACCAGCCGGGTGCTGGGCGTGCCGGACGTTATGCTGCGGGACGAAAAGGATATGTTCCTGGACAGCATCACCATTTCGCAGCTGGAAAAGCGGCTGGGGGCGCGCATCAAGATCCTTCCCTCGGACGGTGCGGGCACGCTGCGCGCTGTGCTGGGGGAAAAGACCAACTGAACCAAAGGAGGAGGCGACTGCTATGCCGAAACCGATCGTGGCGGTGGTGGGGCGGCCCAACGTGGGCAAATCCACCCTGTTCAACAAGCTGATCGGCCAGCGTCTGGCCATCGTGGAGGATACTCCCGGCGTCACCCGGGACCGGATCTTCGGGGACTGCGAGTGGCAGAACCAGAAGTTCTTGCTGGTGGACACCGGCGGCCTGGAGCCTAATGTGGACGACGGGATGCTGCTGCACATGCGCCAGCAGGCCCAGCTGGCCATCGACTCGGCCGACTGTATCATCATGGTCACCGACCTGCGCGCCGGGGTCACCGCCCTGGATCAGGATGTGGCCAGCCTGCTCATGCGCAGCGGCAAGCCGGTGGTGCTGGCGGTCAACAAGTGCGACAAAGTGGGCGAGCCCCCCATGGAACTGTACGATTTCTATTCCCTGGGCCTGGGTGAGGTGATCCCGGTATCCGCCGTGCATGGCCACGGCACCGGCGATCTGCTGGACGCGGTCTGCGCCCATCTGCCCAAGGGCGAGGAAACCGCGGAGGAGGACGACCGCATCCCGGTGGCGGTGATCGGCCGGCCCAACGTGGGCAAATCCAGCCTGGTGAACTATATCCTGGGCGAAAACCGGATGATCGTGGCCAATGAGGCTGGCACCACCCGGGACGCTATCGACAGCCCGGTGGAGAACCAGTACGGCAAGTTTATCTTTACCGATACCGCCGGTTTGCGCAAGAAGGCCAAGGTGGAGGACGGCGTGGAGCGGTACAGCGTGCTGCGCAGCCTGGCCGCGGTGGAGCGAAGCCGGGTCTGTGTGATCCTGATCGACGCCACCGAGGGCTTCACCGAGCAGGACAGCAAGGTGGCCGGCTATGCCCATGAACAGGGCAAGGGCTGCATCATCGCGGTCAACAAGTGGGACGCGGTGGAAAAGGACGACAAGACCATGGACGCCATGCGCAAAAAGCTCATGGACGATTTCAGCTTCATGTCCTACGCGCCCATCATCTTTATCAGCGCCCGCACCGGCCAGCGGGTGGACCGGCTCATGGAACTGATCCGGTACGTGGACGGGCAGAACGCCCTCCGGGTGACCACCGGCGTGCTGAACGAGCTGCTGGCCCGGGCCACCGCCCGGGTGCAGCCCCCCAGCGACAAGGGACGGCGGCTCAAGATCTTCTATATGACCCAGGCCTCCACCCGGCCGCCCACGTTCGTCTGCTTTGTCAACCGGGCGGACCTGTTCCACTTCTCCTACCAGCGGTATATCGAGAACCAGATCCGGGAGACCTTCGGGCTGGAGGGCACCCCGGTGCGGCTGCTCGTGCGGGAACGGGGCGACGGCAAGACCCGTTGACCTTCATCACCTGAGGAGGTATCAGTCATGTACAATGCGATCCTGTCTGTTGGCGTCATCGGCGGGGCGGACGGTCCCACCCAGGTGTATGTGAGCGGTGCGTCGGTGGGATGGATCATCCTGCTCACGGCGGTCTGCCTGGCGCAGGCGTATCTGCTGGGCAGCATTGACTTCGGCGTGGTGGTCAGCCGGCTGCTGTTCCAGGAGGACGTGCGCAGCAAAGGCAGCGGCAACGCGGGCACCACCAACATCCTGCGCACCTATGGCAAAAAGGCCGCCGCGCTGACCCTGGCCGGGGATATGGGCAAGGGTGTGGCGGCGGTCCTGATCGGCCGGCTGCTCTTCGGGCTTTTCCTGCCGGTGCCGGACGCGACGGTGTACGGGGCCCATCTGGCCGCTATCGCCGCCACCTGCGGCCATCTGTGGCCGGTCTGGTTCGGCTTCAAGGGCGGCAAAGGGGTGGCCGTGGCCGCCGGCGCCATCCTGGCCAGTCAGCCGGTGGTGGTGGCGGGCCTGGTGGTGGTCTTCTTCACCCTGGCCTTCGCGACCCGGATCGTCAGCCTGGCCAGCATTACCGTGGCGGTGCTCTATCCGGTTTTTACCGCCCTCTGGTGCTGGTATCGGGGCGGCGTGATCTGGTTTCCCACCCTCTGCGCCGCCATCATGGGGGTGCTGGTGATCTGGATGCACCGGGCCAATATCCGGCGTCTGTGCAACGGCACCGAGTATAAATTCGGTCAGAAGAAACCCTGACGGCAATACTAAGGATACGGGACCCGGAAATTCTTTCCGGGTCCCTCTTTCTTTGCGTGGGACAGATTTCTGCGGGCGGTTGATTGAAACAGCTGTTCTGTGCCTATACTCCGTGCGTAAACTTTTGGCATCGGAGGGCAAAAGGTATGCAGTTGTATCGGGGATATTCCCAGTCAGCGGCGCGGGCGCTGCGGCAGGCGCTGGCACTGGCCGGGCGGCAAGGGTTGACCCAGGCGGGAACCGGCCATCTTCTGGCGGCGATCCTGCAGCAGGGGCCGGGGCCGGCCACCGCGTTTCTGCGGGCCCATCGGATCACCGCCGAAGCGGTGGATCGGCGGGTGCAGGCACTGGCCGCGCCCGGCGCTTCGACGGTGCGCAGCGCCCCCGCGCCGGAACTGCGCAAGACAATGGAGTTCGCCAAGGTGGGCGCGCGCAGCGCCCATATCAAATATGTGCAGACGGAACATCTGCTCTGTGCCATGCTGGAAGACCCGGGTTGTACCGCCTGTTTGTGGCTGGGCCAGATGGGGGTGGAGACCGCCGAGGCCGCCCGGGAGTGCCGGCAGCTGTCCGGCCAGCTGGTGCTGCCGCTGCCGCCGCCGCGCGCGGTGGCCCCGGTGCGGTCCGGCCGGGCAAGCGACAAATACGGCCAGGACCTGACCCGCATGGCAGCGGAAGGCTCGCTGGACCCGGTGTTCTGCCGGGAGGACGAACTGGCCCGCATGGAGGAGATCCTCTGCCGCCGCCGCAAGAACAACCCCTGCCTGGTGGGGGAGCCGGGGGTGGGCAAGACTGCGCTGGCGGAGGCGCTGGCCCAGCGTATCGCCTCCGGCACCGCGCCGCTGGCCCTGCGCGGGCGGCGGGTGATCAGCCTGGATATGGGCGCGCTGGTGGCCGGCACAAAATACCGGGGCGATTTTGAGGAGCGGTTCAAGAACCTGTTGGATGAATTGAGCCGGGACAAGAACGCGATCCTGTTTATCGACGAGATCCATGTGATCGTGGGCGCAGGGGCGGCGGAGGGCGCCATCGACGCGGCCAACATCCTGAAACCGCTTCTGGCCCGGGGGGAACTGCAGCTGATCGGGGCCACGACCCAGGAGGAATACCGCCGCTGTATCCAAAAAGACGCGGCGCTGGAACGGCGGTTCGGCACCGTGACGGTGGAGGAACCCACCCCGGAGCAGGCATGCCGCATCCTGCGGGGCCTTGTGCCCCGGTATGAGGGCTACCACCGGGTTATCATCCCGCCCGAGGCGGTGGAGGCGGCGGTGCGCCTGTCGGTTCGGTATATGCCGGGGCGCTTTTTGCCCGACAAGGCCATTGACCTGCTGGACGAAGCGGCGGCCGCCGCGCGGATCCGCGCCTCGGACGCCGCCGACGCAAAGCCGACCCTCACCACCGAGGACATTGCGCAGGTGGTATCCCGCATCAGCGGGGTGCCGGCGCAGCGGGTGGGGGAGGAGCAGCGCGCCCGGTTGGAGCGGCTGGAAAAGGAACTGGCCGGTCAGGTGGTGGGCCAGCCCCGGGCGGTGGCGGCGGTGGCTGGGGCGATCCGGCGCAGCCGCACCGGTCTTCGGGAGAGCGGCCGTCCCATCGGCGCCATGCTGTTTCTGGGCCCCACCGGCGTGGGCAAGACCCATCTGGCCCGGATGCTGGCGGCCAGCTGGTTCGGCAGCGAGAAGGCCCTTCTCCGCTTTGATATGAGCGAGTACGCCGAGGCCCATTCCGCCGCCCGGCTGCTGGGTTCTCCGCCGGGGTACGTGGGCCACGGAGAGGGCGGCCAGCTGACCGAGGCGGTGCGCCGTCGTCCCTACAGCGTGGTACTGTTCGATGAGATGGAAAAGGCTCACCCGGACCTGCAAAACCTGCTGCTGCAGATCCTGGAGGACGGCTGCCTGACCGACAGTATGGGCCGCAAGGCGGATTTCACCAACACCATTGTGCTGATCACCTCCAATCTGGGGGCGCGGTTTTTGTCCGGGCAGACCGGCCCGGTAGGCTTTGGCGCCGGGCCGGAGGCCACGCTGGCCCGCCAGAAGGAACAGGCGCTGGAAGAGGCCCGTCGTTTCTTCCGGCCGGAACTGCTGGGCCGTATGGACGAAACGGTGGTGTTCGAGCCGTTGGGGGCCCGGTCGCTGGAGGCCATCGCGGACCGGCTGCTCTGCCAGCTGGAGGAGCGGGCCGGCCGCAGCGGATATACGCTGCACCATACGCCGCAGGTGGCCCAGGTGCTGGCCGGGCAGGCGAAACCCGGCTACGGCGCGCGGGAGCTGCGCCGCCAGGTGAGCCGCGCGGTGGAGCAGGCCCTGGCGGACCGGATCGCCGCGGGGCAGGCCGCGCCCGGCGCCAGCTTTACCGCCCAGGTGGGGGAGAGCGGCATCGAACTGCGGGCGGATCATCCCGCGCTGGTGTAAGCGAACGGTGTTGCAGACGGCCGAAACGACGGTATCGACCGCCTGAGCGAGGGAACATCTTCCCTCGCTTTTTTGCATATACTGGCAGCAAACGGAGGGCTGCCCATGCAAAAACCAACGCTGTATCTGAAAAACGCCATGCTCCTCACCCTGAGCGGATTTGTTCTGCGCGGAGTGGGGATGTTGTTCCGGGTCTGGCTGGCGGCCTGGATCGGGGCCGAGGGGATGGGCTTGTATCAGCTGGCCCTTTCGGTCTACAATCTGGCGGTCACCTTTGCGACCGCCGGCATCTCGGTGGCGGCCACCCGCCTGGTGGCGGAGGAACTGGCCGGCGAACAGCCGGGCCGGGCGGCGGGGGCGTTGGGGCGGGTGGCCCGCACCGGCGCGCTGCTGGGGGCTGCTGCGGGCGCATTGCAGTTTTTAGGGGCGTATCCCGCCGCCCGGTATCTGCTGGGGGACGCCCGCGCGGAACTGTCGCTGCGGCTGTTGGCTCCCAGCCTGCCGTTTATGGCGGTGGCCGCCGCCTTGCGCGGATATTTCCTGGCTCGCCGGCGGGTGGCCCCCTCGGTGGAAAGCCAGATGGTGGAACAACTGCTGCGCATCGGGCTGATCGTCTGGCTGCTGCGCCAGGTGGACGGATGGGGCGTGGGCTGGTCCTGTGCCGCGGTCATGCTGGGCAGCACAGCCGGGGAAATTGTCTCCTGCCTGCTCATGGGCTGGTTCTGGCTGCGGGATCGCCGCCGCCTGCCCGCGGGGGAGCGCACCGCCCCACCGGATATTGGTCCGCGTATGTGGCGCATCCTGCTGCCGCTGGAGGGCAGCCGCTGCCTGGCCAGCGGGCTGGTCGCGGCGGAAAACGCCCTGGTGCCCGCCTGCCTGGCCTTGTATACCGGCTCCCGGGCCGAGGCGCTGGCCCAGTACGGGGCGCTCAAGGGGATGGCGCTGCCGGTGCTGTTTTTTCCTTTTTCCATTCTGGGCGCGCTGGCCACCCTGCTGCTGCCGGAGATCACCGAAGCCCACATCCGGGCGCGAACCGGCCAGCTGCAACGGCTCTTGAGCCGGATGCTGCTGCTCACGGTGACCTTCTCGCTGCTGGGCGGCGGTATGTTCACCCTCTATGCCCGGCCGCTGGGGCAGCTGCTCTACGGCAGCAGTGAGGTGGGGCTGTACCTGACGGTGCTGGGCCCGCTCACCCCGCTGATGTATCTGGAAAGCATGGTGGACGGGGCGCTCAAGGGGGTCGGCCAGCAGATGGCCACCTTCCGCTACAGCCTGCAGGATTCGGTGCTGCGCATCCTGCTGATCCTGCTGGCGCTGCCCCGGCTGGGCATCGGGGGCTTTCTGGGGGTGATGGCCTTCTCCAACGCCTTTACCTGCCTGATGAATCTGCGCCGCCTGCTGCAGGTGGCCGGTATGCGGTTTCAACCCTTCGCCTGGGTGCTGCGGCCGGCAGCAAGCCTGGTGCCCGCGCTGTGGCTGGCCTGGCAGATCTCCGGCCATCTGCCTGCCTGGGGCCTGATCGCGCAGATCGGCGCTGGCGGCGCGGCGGGCGCGCTGCTGTATCTGGCGCTCATGTGGCCCGGCGCGCTGCGGCCCGCGCTGTATGGGATGCGCGAGGGGCGAAAAAAGGAGCCTGCTTCGATTTCTGTCACAAAATCCGGCAAAAACTCTTGACAAGTCGCCGTAAATCGTTTATAGTATATAAGCGCCTTGCGGCATGGAGAGATGGCTGAGCTGGTCTAAGGCGCACGACTGGAAATCGTGTGTGCCCCATAAAGGCACCGAGGGTTCGAATCCCTCTCTCTCCGCCAGGAAAAACGGTGTGACCGAACAGGTCACACCGTTTTTTTGTGCAACGCAACGCTTCACCGGGGGGAGGGTACTGCCTGAAAAAACAGCACGAAAAAACCGGCCGCCAACAGGCAGCCGGTTTATCTCTCTCGGTTTACTTTACGCCGGATCAGATCGCGCGGGTGACCTTGCCCGAGCGCAGGCAACGGGTGCAGGCGTAAATATACTTGGGAGAACCGTCAACGATCGCCTTCACGCGCTTCACGTTGGGCTTCCAGGTACGGTTGCTCCGACGATGGGAGTGGGACACCTGAATGCCGAAAGCGACGCCTTTACCACAACAATCACACTTTGCCATTTGCTGCACCTCCTCGTAATCAAGTCGCTAAATTATACTAGCAGAAATCAAGCCAAAATGCAAGGGTTTTTTGAAAAAAATCCCGTAAATCCTGTTTTGGCTTGTCACTGCGCCGCCAAACCGGTATAATAATACGGTATATAAACGCGGGGAGGTCGGCGGATGGATTACGGGATGCTGGTGGTGTATCTGACCCGGTTGCTGGCGATGGGGCTGGTGCTGCCGGTGCACGAGGCGGCGCACGCGCTGGCGGCCGACCGGTTGGGGGACCCCACCGCCCGGCAGCAGGGGCGGCTGACCCTGTCTCCCCGCGCGCATCTGGACGTGTGGGGCTCGATCTGTATGCTGATCGCCGGGATCGGCTGGGCGCGCCCGGTGCCGGTGGACCCCCGTTACTTCAAAAACCCCAAGTGGGGCATGGCGTTCAGCGCGGCGGCGGGGCCGCTGTCCAATCTGGTCATGGCATGGCTCAGCGCGGTGGGTATGCAGATATGTGCGGGGCTGGCGCAGGGCGGCGCGGGGCTGCCGCTGGTGATCGCGCTGCTGTTTTTCCAGACCCTGTTTTACCTGAACCTGAATCTGGCAATCTTCAACCTGCTGCCCATCCCGCCCTTTGACGGCAGCCGCATCCTGCTGGTGGTGCTGCCGCAGAAGTGGTACTTCCAGGTCATGCGGCGGGAGCGGCTGTTGCTCCTGGTAATCTTTTTACTGTTGATCCTGGGCGTGTTTGATCCGGTCCTCGTCTGGCTGGATACCCACCTGGCTCGTTTTTTTCTCTGGTCCACCGGGTTTGTGGGCCTGTTTTTCGGATCGTTTGCAAACTGAGAGGGATCTATGGAAACCATAACCTTTAAGCTGGAAGAGTTCGAGGGCCCGATGGATCTTCTGCTCTATCTTGTCAGTAAGAACAAGATGAGCATTTACGAGATCCCCATTCTGGACCTGATCGACCAGTATACCCACATCATCAACAGCCTGCAGCAGGACCGCATGGAGGTGGCCAGCGAATTTATCGAGATGGCCGCGCGCCTGGTGCAGATGAAGAGCTTTCTGCTGCTGCCCCGCAGCCCGGAGGCGGAGCGCATGCGGGAGGAACTGACCGGTCAGCTGATCGAGTACAGCCTGTGCAAAAAGATCGCGGGCAAACTGGGCCGTATGGCGGGCACGGCGTTTGTGTCGGTGCGCAAACCGATGGAGGTGGAGCAGGACGCCACCTACACCCTGCAGCACGACCCGGCATTGCTGGAACAGGCCTGGAACAGCCTGATGGGGCGCAGTTTGCGCCGCCGGGTTCCGGCTCAGGAGCAGTTTGAACCGCTGGTGGCGGCGCCGTTTGTCTCGGTGGCCTCCCGGGTGGTGCATGTGCTGCGGGGGCTGATCACCGGCAAGGTCAAGCGGCTGCGCCAGCTGTTTACGCCGCGGGACAGCCGCGGCCAGACGGTGGCCACCTTTCTGGCGGTGCTGGAACTGGTCCGGGCCGGCCGGATCACCATTGATGAGGACGGCGCGCTGGCGGTGCGCCGAACCAGAACTTCACGGCGGGAGGGATAAAACCGGATGGATTTGAAGGAATACAAAGCCGCGGTGGAGGCTATGCTTTTTGCCCATGGAGAGCCGGTCAGCGCCTCCCGGATCGCCCAGATCCTGGAGATCGAGACGGTGGTGGTGGAACGGCTGCTGCAAACCCTGCGGGATGACTACGACGCCGGAGACCGGGGCCTGACCCTGTTGCAGATGGAGGACCGCTGGCAGCTGGCCACCAAGCCCCGGTTTGGCGAGCCGGTGCGCAAGCTGCTGGATACCCGCCGCAATACCCCCTTGTCCCAGGCGGCGCTGGAGGTGCTGGCGGTGATCGCCTATAACCAGCCGGTGTCCCGCTCATTTATTGAGCAGGTGCGCGGTGTGGATTCTTCCTCCACCGTCACCACCCTGATGGAGAAGGGGCTGATTGAAGAGGCGGGCCGCCTGGACCTGCCGGGCCGTCCGGTCAGTTTCCGCACCACCGACGCGTTCCTGCGCACCTTTGGCCTGGAAAGCCTGACCCAGCTGCCGCCCCTGCACGGGGACGATCTGCCGCTGGAACAGGTGGCCGACAACGGCGGTCAGTTGCCGGACGAGGATCCGGCGGAAAACTGAATGGCGGCCCTTCTGCTGGCGCTGAAGGCGCTGGGGATCCTGCTCGCGGTGCTGCTGATCCTGATTCTGCTGGCATTGCTGGTGCCGGTCACGGTACAGCTGCAATATGCGAAGGAACAGTTTACTGTGCGGCTGCGGATCCTGTTCTATACCCGGCAGCTTTGGCCGGAACCGCCGCCCCGCCCGGCCAAAAAACGCCGCGCGCCCAAACGCCGGCGCCGCCCGGCGGACGCGGCCCCACCGGCTCCGGAACACCGGCCGGAACACGGACCGGCCCCGGCGCAAACGCCGCCTGCCGGCGGGCCGGCCCCCAAGAAGGAGATTGCGGTAGCGGGCGTGCCGCTGCGGCAAATCCTGGACCTGCTTCCCACGGTGGGGGCGGTGGGCCGGCGCATCCTGGCCGGATTGCGGGTCCATGCCGTGCGGCTCTACTGGCCGATCCAGGGGCAGGACGCCGCCGATACCGCCCTGCGTTACGGGGCTTTCTGCGCGGCCTGGGGCAATGCGGCCGCGCTGGTGCAGAACCTGGTGCGCCTTCAGTGCGACCGGGTGCAGCCGGTGGCGGATTATCTGGGCGAACACACGGGCGAAGAACATTTTTCTTGTAAAATCACCGCCCGGGTGTTTATAATGGTAACAGCGGCTGTGTACGGGCTATTCCGTCTGCGGCAGCTGGCCGAGACACACTCACAATAAGGAGGGCTGCTCATGGCGGAACATCCGATTCAGGGCCTGATGGGCGTTACAATGGAGAAGATCCGGGAGATGGTGGACGCTGACACCATCGTGGGTGCCCCGATCCAGGCGGCGGAGGGCGTGACCATTCTGCCCATTTCCAAGGTCACCTTCGGGTTTGCCTCCGGCGGTTCGGATATCGGCAGCAAAACCAGCAAGGACCTGTTCGGCGGCGGCGGCGGGGCCGGGGTCTCCATCTCGCCCATCGCCTTTCTGGTCATCCAGAACGGCAACGTGCGCACCATTCAGCTGGCGGACCATGCCAGCACGGTGGACCGGGCACTGAATCTGTTGCCGGAACTGGTGGACAAACTCAGCGAACTGCTCAAGAAAAACAAGGAAGAGAACCCGGGTACAGAGGCGGCCGAGTGACCGGCCGGCAGGCGTATTCCGCTTGCCGGCGGGGCTTTCCGCCCCTTTTCCCTACATGAGGACGGAGTAGACTATGGCATTGACGAGGATTCAGAAGGTGCTGTCCGAGCAGGGATACTGTTCCCGCCGGGCGGCGGAGCAGATCATCCGGGAGGGCCGGGTCAAGGTGAACGGCCACCCGGCCGGTCTTGGGGACAAGATGGACCCGAACCGGGACGTGCTCAGCGTGGACGGTCAGCGGGTCTGGCTGCAAAAAAAGCAGGAGCTGTGCTATCTGATGCTGCACAAGCCCCGGGGCTATGTGACCACCACCAGCGACGAACTGGGGCGCAAAACGGTCATGGACCTGGTGGCGGACTATCCGGTGCGGGTGTTCCCGGTGGGCCGTCTGGACAAGGACAGTGAGGGCATGATCCTGCTGACCAACGACGGCACCTTTGCCAATTTGATGATGCATCCCTCCCACGGGGTCAGCAAGCTGTACCGGGTCACGGTGCACCCCCGGGCCACCGAGGAACAGGTGGTGGCCCTGAGCGAGGGCGTGGTGCTGGACGACGGTGTGCGCACCCAGCCCGCCGTCATCAACGTGGTCACCGACGAGCCCGGCCGCACGGTGCTGGAGATGACTATTAAGGAGGGCAAAAACCGCCAGATCCGCCGCATGTGTGAGGCGGTGGGGCTGGAGGTGGTGCGGCTGCGCCGCAGCGCCATGGGCGCGGTCAAGCTGGGGATGTTGCAGCCGGGCCAATACCGGGAACTCACCCGCAGCGAGGTGAACGCCTTGCGGGCCGCCGCGGTCAAGGGCCAGGCAAGGGCCCGCACCCAGGCCAGCCAGGCCCGCGCCGCCGCCCGCACCCAGGGCGCCAGACGCCCTGCCCGCCCGGGCCACTCCACGCCGCGGAAAGGAGAATCCCGATGATCCGGATGATCCCGGTGGAGGAGCCGCAGGTGCTGGACAGCCTGGTGCAGGGCCGGTTTTCCGGCGATGTGCGGGGATATGTGATCCTGGACGGGCCGGAATACCGGGGCCATTGCCTGTACGCGGTGGAGCCGGGTCTGACCCGCGTGCTGGAGGTTCGGCTCAGCGATCCCTCCCTGCTGGACGGCGCGGTGCGCGCCGCTGTAGCGGCGGGGGAGAACGCGGGCGCGTCCGCCTTCACGGTGGCGGATCAGCCGGAGCTGCTCGGGTGGCGGGATGCCCGGTTCCGGGGCTGCCCGGACCCGATCCCCAACGACCGGCTTTTTCATTTCTGCGGATGATTTTTGCTTGTTTTGCCGCAAATTGTCAAAATCCTCTTGTGAGGCATTTGACGAAGTAGTATAATAGAACCAATTTGGATTATTTTTAGCAGGAGGGCTGTTTATGGCTTCTAAAACTTTTGGCAAAGAGCAGATCCTTGCATCGTTTTTTGACGAAGGCGCCTACTCGGTCCTGTTTGCCCGCAGCGCGGTGAGTGCCGCGTTTGGCAGTGCGAACGGGCAGCCGGTGTATGCCATTTGTCAGGACGGTGAGGCCGTTACCGTGGCCGACGTGGACAAGTGCGTCAAGGTGCTGGATATGGCCGCCAAGACCGGCAACCCGGTGGTCACCTTCTACGATTCTACCGGCGCCTGCCTGTCCGAGGGGCTTGCTGTGCTGACCGCGCAGGCCCGCTGGGCGGAGAAGATCGCCCAGATCTCCGGCGTTGTGCCTCAGCTGGCGGTCGTGACCGGCGTGTGCGGCGCTTCCAGCGCGCTGGCCGCCGCCGCTGCCGATGTGTGCATTGCCGCCGAGGGCTGCGAGATCTTCTTCACCGCGCCCTTCACCAGCGCCGCCGCCGGCGATAAGGTGGAAGGCGCCGGCTCTGCGGAACTGGCCGCCAAGGCCGGTGTGGCCGCTGTCGTGGCCAAGGATGGCGCGGAGGCCGTTTCTCTGGCTGCCCGCCTGGTGGCTATGCTGCCTGCCAACAACCTGTCCGCTCCCGCTATGTTTGATATGGCCGAACCCGCTGCCGCGCTGGATCTGAACAAGTACACCGCCGCCGGCGCCGCCGCCGCTGTGGTGGACGCGGACAGCGCTGTAGAGCTGTTCGCCGGTTTCGGCAAGAATGTGTATACCGCTCTGGCCACCGTGGCCGGCAATCCGGTGGGCGTCGTGGCCACCGAGCCGGGCACCCTGTGCCATGTCTGCGTTTCCAAAGCCGCCCGCTTCGTGCGCCTGTGCGACGCTTTCAGCCTGCCGGTCGTGACCCTGGTCAACAGCGAGGGCTTTACCGCTTCGGTCAGCGAGGATGTGGCCGGCGCGATCCGTGAGGCCGCCCGTCTGGCCGGCACCTACGCCGACGCCACCACCGCCCGCGTGGCGGTGCTCACCGGCAAGGCGGTGGGCCCGGTGTATACCGCTCTGGCCAACGCCGATTTGACCATCGCCCTGGAGGGCTGCACCGTGTCCGCTGTGGACCCGAAGGTCGCGGTCACCGTTCTGTATAAGGACGAGCTGGATGCCAGCGACAACATTGTGAAAGCCACCGCCGCCAAGGCTGCCGCCTATGCCGCCGAGAATTGCGGCGCCGACGCGGCTCTGAACGCCGGTGTGGCCGACTTTGCCGTGGCCCCGGCCCAGCTGCGCGGGACCCTGGCCGCCGCGCTGGATATGCTGGCTACCAAGCGCACCCAGCGCCTGCCCAAGAAGCACGGCAATATGGCGCTGTGATCGCCCTCAACCGCTATACATGGATCGAACCGATTAAAAGGAGGCCATTCTCATGAAATACTACAATATTACCGTTAACGGCACCACCTACAGCGTCGCAGTGGAAGAGGCCGGCGGCGCCGCTCCTGCCGCCGCTCCCGTGGCCGCGCCTGCCGCTGCCCCGGCTCCCGCTGCTGCTCCGGCGGCCGCTCCTGCCGCCGCGCCCGCCGCGGCCGGCTCTGTCAAGGTGACCGCTCCCATGCCCGGCACCATCCTGGATGTGAAGGTGGCGGCCGGCGCCTCTGTGAAGGCCGGTGATATTCTGCTCATCCTGGAAGCCATGAAGATGGAGAACGAGATCGTTGCCCCGCAGGACGGCACCGTGGCCGGCGTGCATGTGAACAAGGGCGACAGCGTCAACTCCGGCGACCTGCTTGTGAGCATGAACTAAGAGAAACGTGAGGTGAATCACATGGCAAAGCCTGTTAAGATTACGGAAGTCGCCCTGCGTGACGCCCATCAGTCGCTGATTGCCACCCGGATGACCATGGACGAGATGCGGCCTATCCTCCCCGCGATGAACGAGGTGGGCTACTACTCGGTGGAATGTTGGGGCGGCGCGACCTTTGACGCCTGCATCCGTTTCCTGGACGAGGATCCCTGGGATCGTCTGCGCATCCTGCGCAAGGAAATGCCCGACACCAAGCTGCAGATGCTGTTCCGCGGCCAGAACATGCTGGGTTACCGTCATTACGCCGACGACGCGGTGGAATACTTCGTGCAGAAATCCGTTGCCAACGGCATCGATATCCTGCGTATCTTTGACGCGCTGAACGATCCCCGCAACCTGGAGACCGCCATCAAGGCGGCCATCAAGGAGAAGGCCCACGTGCAGGGCTGCATCAGCTATACCCTGAGCCCGGTGCACTCCAATGAATACTTCGCCAAGTACGCCAAGACCCTGGAGGAGATGGGCGCCAACTCCATCTGCATCAAGGATATGGCCGGCTTGCTGACCCCCTACGCCGCCTCGGAGCTGGTGAAGGAGCTGAAAGCCACCATCTCCATCCCGGTGGATATCCACAGCCACTACACCTCGGGTCTGGCTTCCATGTCCATCCTGAAGGGCATCGAGGCCGGCGCGGATATCATCGACACCGCGATCAGCCCGCTGGCTCTGGGCACCTCCCACATGCCCACCGAGAGCCTGGTGGCGGCGCTGCAGGGCACCGAGTACGATACCGGTCTGGACCTGAAGAAACTGAACGTGGTGCGCGCGCACTTCGCCAAGCTGCGTGAGAAGTATCTGGCCAGCGGCCAGCTGAGCCCCAAGATGCTGGGCGTGGACGCCAACACCCTGCTCTACCAGGTGCCGGGCGGTATGCTGTCCAACCTGCTCAAGCAGCTGAAGGACGCCGGCAAGGAGGATATGCTGGACGACGTGCTGCAGGAGATCCCCCGCGTTCGGAAAGACTCCGGCTATCCGCCGCTGGTTACCCCCACCAGCCAGATCGTGGGTACCCAGGCGGTGTTCAACGTGATCCTGGGCGAGCGGTACAAGATGGTCACCAAGGAGTTCAAGGGCCTGGTGCACGGCGATTACGGCCGTACCCCCGCCCCCATCAGCGCCGAGTTCACCAAGCAGATCCTGGGCGACGAGCAGCCCATCACCTGCCGTCCGGCCGACCTGCTGCAGCCCGAGATGGAGAAGCTCAAGAAAGAGGCCGAGAAGTGGTCCATCCAGGAGGAGGACGCCCTCACCTACGCTATGTTCCCGCAGGTAGCGCCCAAGTTCTTCGAGACCCGCAACAACAAGCTGGCCGGTGTGGACGGCGACCATGTGAACTTCGCCAACAAGTCTCACCCGGTTTGATTGTCGGCTGTCACGGCTTAGCGCATATTCCGCTATAAGAAACAATCCGCTCCCCGCATAGAGGACACTGTCCTGTATGCGGGGAGTTTTGCTTTCCCCCCCTGATATGGCTTATAGAGCAAAACGGCAGAAAACCGCCTTCCCGGCGACAAACATCGTGGGAAAGGCGGTTTTCTGCTGTTACAAAGAGGATTGACAGAAGCGACGAACGGCCCGTCCAGGTCACCCGTCGCGGGAGGATAGCTTACAGATCGATGGCCTCCAGGTCCAGATTCTCCAGAACCGGAAGCAGCTTGGTAACGCCGCAGGTAAAGAAGATCATTCGGATCACTTCGCAGATCTCATCCACCGAGGCGCCGTATTTCTGGGCCAGATTGGCATGCACGGTAAAGGTGGTGGTGGTGCCGGTGGCCATGCCGATCGCCATGACGATCAGTTCCCGGTATTTGCGGGGAATTCCCGTATCCGCCGCATTTTCCCGGTACTGATTCAAAAACATCTGCGCCAAATGCGGGTCGTTTCCCATCTGATGGTGGCTGTCCAGCAGCGTGCCGCCGCGGGCCTCTTTCAAAGCCGCCAGAATCTGCCGGCTCTGGGCCAGCTTGTCGGGATTTTCCTGTTTCATGATTCAGGCCTCGTGTCCGTATTTCTTTTTCAGATAGTCCACCGCGATGGTGGGGAAGAGGGCATAGGTCAACACGTCCTCGTCGTTGTGAGCCAGATCCCAGATCTCCGCCTTGGCCTTTTCCCAGCCAGGTTCCAGAAGATCCGCCGGACGGCAGGTGATGGGGGATTCCCCCTCCAGCGCCCGCTTCATCAGTTCCGGTGCGATCTGGCCCGGCGGTGTTCCGTACATGCCGCGGCAGTAGTCCCGCATTTCCTTGCTCACCATCTTGTATCGCTGGCCGGTCAGCACGTTTGTGGTGGCCTGTGCGCCGCACATCTGGCTGCTGGGGGTGGCCAGCGGGGGATAGCCCATATCCGCTCGGATACGGGTCACCTCCTGCAGTACGTCGGGCAGGCGCTCCAGCGCGTTCATGGCGCGCAGCTGATTCTCCAGATTGGTCAGCATACCACCAGGGATCTGATGCTGCAGGCAGCCCACGTCCACCCCGATCAACCGGCTCTCATAGGCGGCGTACCGCTTGCGCATGTACTGAAACGCGGTATTCAGCGAAGCAAACTGCCCCACGTCGATGCCCGGGTCCCGCGGCGTGCCCTTCAGGCCGGCAACAAAGCTTTCAATGGGCGGGTGCCCCGGCCCCAGTCCCAGGCTGGAAACGCATACGTCCAGCCCGTCCACGCCGGCCCGGACCGCCTCCCAATAGCACATTCCCGCCGACACCGTCAGCTGCAAGTTCTGGGGCCTGGGGTCCGACGGCACGGTGGGCGCCAACAAAAACTCCATCAAGATCATCGGTGACCACACCGGCAAATACGTGCAGGCCTACTTTGAGTACGACGGCAAGAAATCCGGCGGCGTCACCAGAAGCCACCTGCGGTTCGGGGATTCGCCCATCCGCGCCACCTATCTGGTGAGCAACGCGGATTTTGTGGCCTGCCACAACGAGGCCTATATCGGCAAGTACGATCTGACCGGCGATCTGAAGGACGGCGGCAGCCTGCTGCTGGCCAGCGAGTGGACCACGCCGGAGGCCCTGACCGAACATCTGCCGGCCGCCATGCGCCGGGACATCGCCCGCCGCCACATCCATCTGTATGTGATCGACAGCGTACATATCGGGGAACGGCTGGGCCTTGGCACCCGTACCAACACCATCCTGCAGGCCGCCTTCTTCAAAATCACCGGCATCATCCCCATCGAGAAGGCCGTGGAGTACATGAAGGCCGCCATCGTCAAGAGCTACGGCAAAAAGGGCGAGAAGGTCGTCAACATGAACTACGCCGCCGTGGAGGCGGGCGTTCAGTCGGTGGTGGCGGTGGATGTGCCCGCGGACTGGGCCGACGCGCCGGACGCGCCTGCCGCCCCCGCGGTGAACAAGCCGCACTTTATCGAGAAGATCCTGGAGCCGGTCAACGCCATGAAGGGCGACAGCATCCCGGTGTCCGATTTCCTGCCCTATGTGGACGGCACCTTCCCGCAGGAGACCTCCAAGTGGGAAAAGCGCGGCACTGCCGTCAAGGTTCCCAGCTGGGACGCGAGCAAGTGCATCCAGTGCAACCAGTGCTCCTATGTGTGCCCCCACGCCTCGATCCGGCCTTTCCTGCTGAGCGAGAGCGAAGTGGCCGGCGCGCCGGCGGGCCTGTCGGTGGCCGAGACCCGGCCCAAGGCCAGCGAGTACAAGTTCACCATGGGAGTGTCGGTGCTGGATTGCCAGGGCTGCGGCAGCTGTGTGAACGTCTGCCCGGCCAAGGCCATTGAGATGCAGCCGCTGCACACCCAGCTGGAGAAGGCCGACCAGTGGACCTGGCTGGACAGCCTGCCCCAGCTGCGCAACCCCTACGGCGTGGCTACCGTGAAGGGCAGCCAGTTCCAGGAGCCCCTGCTCCAGTTCAACGGCGCCTGCGCGGGCTGCGGCGAAACGCCCTACACCAAGCTGGTCGCCCAGCTGTTCGGGGACCGGATGTATGTGGCCACCGCCACCGGCTGCAGCCAGGTGTGGGCCACCAGCTTCCCCAGCTTCCCCTACACCAAGAACAAGGAGGGCCATGGCCCGGCGGTCTCCGGTTCACTGTTTGAGAACAACGCCGAGTTCGGCATGGGCATCTATCTGGGGGCTGAGCAGCAGCGCAGCGCCCTGTACGGAAAGGTCACCGAGCTGATCGACGCCACCTCTGACGAGACGCTGAAAGCGGCGCTGGAGGACTGGGTCAAGGCCTACGGGGACGGCGAAGCCAGCAAGGACGCCGCCCGGAAGGTCAAACAGGCACTGGCCGCTACCACCGACGACAGCGAACTGTGCGCCTGGGTCAAGGACCGCACCGAGCATCTGGTGAAAAAGTCGGTCTGGATGTTCGGCGGCGACGGCTGGGCCTATGACATCGGCTACGGCGGCCTGGACCATGTGATCGCTACCGGCGAGAATGTGAACCTGATGGTGTTCGACGCCGAGGTCTACTCCAACACCGGCGGCCAGGCCAGCAAGGCCACCCCCACCGCGGCGGTAGCCCAGTTCGCCGCCGCCGGCAAGCGCACCAAGAAAAAGGATCTGGGCACGATGGCCATGAGCTACCGCAACGTGTATGTGGCGCAGGTGGCCATGGGCGCGAACCCCAACCAGCTGCTCAAAGCGGTGCGGGAGGCGGAAGGCTACAACGGCCCCTCCCTGATCATCTGCTACGCCCCCTGTATCAACCACGGCCTGCGCTGCGGCATGGCCGACGTGATGGGGGAGATGAAGCGGGCGGTGGAAGCCGGTTACTGGCAGCTGTACCGCTATGACCCCCGGCTGGCGGACGCCGGCAAGAACCCCTTCCAGCTGGACAGCAAGGAGCCTGTCGGCAGCTATCAGGACTTTTTGCGGGGCGAAGTGCGTTACTCCTCCCTGGAGCGCACCTTCCCCGAAGAAGCCGAGCGGCTGTTCCGGCAGAGCGAAGCCGAAGCAAAAGCCCGCTATGCCCAGTACAAACGGCTGGCGGAAGAATAAAGGAGGTCTACCATGTCAACCTTTGTGGAAACAATGCTGGGCGCCCCGGCCGGACAACCGGCCCGGATCACGCCGGATCTGGTCGTGGTGAACGACGGGATCTGCCACACCGCCGTGGAGATGGCCGGCATGGTCCGCTCCCCGGCCAAGGTGCGGGTCATCTTTGACCACGACGTGCCCACCGGCCAGCCGGAGGCAGCCCGGGCGTTCGGTGAGATCCGCCGGTTCGCCAAATCCAACGGTATGCGGTTCATCCAGGCCCAGGGCGTGGGCTACCAGTATCTGCTGGAACAGGAGGTCCGCCCAGGCATGATCGTGGTTCAGGGCGGCAGCCACGCCTCGATCTACGGCAGCGTGGGGGCGCTGGGCATCAACGTCAGCGCCACCGAATTGGCCCGGGTGCTGGAACACGACTACTACAACGCCATTGTCCCCGAAACGGTGACCGTCCGGGTGGAGGGCACTCTGCCGGCAGGAACCACCATGATGGACGCGGCGATGGTTTTCCTCAGTGACAACCCCTGCCTGGCGGGCAAGTCCGTGGAGTTTTCCGCCCCCACCCTGGATGCGCACCAGAAAGCGGTGCTCTGTTCCATGGCCTGCGAGACCGGCGCGTTCTGCGCGGCGGTGACCGACACTGAGGGCCGGGATGTGACCCTGGATTTGAGCCAGGTCGTGCCGATGGTCACCACCATGCCCTGCCCGAGCCGGGATGTGCAGAAGGACGCGGTGCGCCAGCCCAAAGAGGTGCTGCAGGGCATGAAGCTGCAGGCCGGCCAGATCGGCGGCTATACCGGCGGCACCATCGAGGATCTGCGTCTGGCAGCCTCCCTGATCGAGGGCAAGACTCTGGCCCGCGGCTTCCGGCTCACCATCGCCCCCGCCACCTCCGCCGATTATCTGAAGGCCCTGGATGAAGGGCTGATCGAGCGGTTCATCGACTTCGGCGCCCAGATCAGCGCGGTGGGGGACCACAGCGTTGTCACCCAGGGCGCGGGGGTGATCGGCAAGGGGGAGAAATTGCTCACCACCGGTCTGTACACCTACGCCGGCTGCATGGGCGTGGAGGACAGCGAAGTATACACCGGATCGGTGCCCAGTGTCATGGCCGCGGCCGTGACCGGGCAGGTGTAAGGAGGCGGAATGATGGAAACTGTATTTAGCGGTAAGGTCTGGAAATTCGGCAACGACATCGAAACCGATACCATTATCCCGGGCAAGCGGGGCACCATCCCCACCATCGGGAGATGAAAAAGTACGCCTTTGAACTGCTGAAACCGGAGTTTGCCTCCACGGTGCAGCCGGGCGACATCCTGGTGGCGGGCACCAACTTCGGCTGCGGCTCCTCCCGGGAACAGGCGGCCACCGTGCTCTCGGGCAACGGGGTGCGCTGCATCATCGCCAAGAGTTTTGCCCGCATCTTCTTCCGCAACGCCTTCAACTCCGGCATCCTGCTGATCACCTGCGACGGCATTCGGGATGTGTGCGAGGGCGGGGACATGGTCACGGTGAACCTGGACACCCATCAGGTCCAGGCAAACGGGCACAGCTTTTCCTTCGGGGCCATCCCGGAGAACCTGCTGCAGATCGTGGAGAACGGCGGCCTGATCGAGGACACCAAAAAGCGGGTGGCGGCCGGGCTGCATCCCAGCCCCTGCCAGAAGCTGGACGAGACCGCCCGGCGCAAAAAGGGCTTCACCATGGCGGAAAAGCTGCTGCGCAACAACGCCGGCGTGGACGCGATCAAGCCCGGCGACATCGTGATCACCCATCCGGATATGTTCATGATCCACGACATCTATACCCCCTATCTGCTGGACACCCTGCAGAAGATGGGGGTGGAAAAGATCGCGGATCCGGATAAGGTCACCATCATCTTTGATCACTGCATGCCCACCGCTGTGGCCAAGAACGATTCCGCCCACTACGACGCCGGCCTGGCGCTGAGCGACAAGTACGGCATCACCAAGCTGCATGTGGGCGAGGGCATTTGCCACAGCATCATGCACGAGATGCGGTGCGCCAAACCCGGCGAGGTGGCCACCGCCACCGACAGCCACACCATCACCTACGGCGGCGCGGGCAACTTCTGCAGCGGCATCGGCACCGCCGAGATGGCGGCGGCCCTGGCCACCGGGGAACTGTGGTTCAAGGTGCCGGAGGCGATCAAGATCGTGCTGAACGGCCATCTGCCCGACGGGGTGCTCAGCAAGGACGTGATCCTGAAGATCCTGGGCGACATCAAGGCCGACGGCGGCCAGTACAAGAGCCTGGAATTCACCGGCCCCGCCGCCCATGAGATGAGCATGCTGGCCCGGTTCACCGTATCCAACATGGCGCTGGAGGCGGGCGCGAAATGCGGCCTGTTCGAGGCGGATGAAAAGACCGCCGCCTACTACGATATGCCGCTGAGCGAGATCGACTGGGTCTGCGTGGACGAGGATGCCCACTATGAAAAGGTTCTGACCTATAATGTGAATGAACTGGAGCCGCAGCTGTCCTGCCCGCAGGGAGTGGACAACGTGCATCCTATCAGCGAGGTGGTCGGCACCCCCATCGACGAGGTCTACCTGGGCAGCTGCACCAACGGCAACCTGGAGGACCTGGCCATTGCCGCCCGCTATATGAAGGGCAAGCATGTGCCGGACGATATGCGGTTCATCGTGGTGCCCGCCACCAACAAGGTGTACAAGGACGCGATCCGCCTGGGATATATCCGGATCTTCGTGGAGGCCGGCGCGGTCATCAGCCATCCCTGCTGCGGCTTGTGCTGCGGCATGCCCTATGGCCTGATGTACGATGACGAGCGCATCCTCTCCACCGCGAACCGGAACTTCATTGGCCGTCAGGGCACCAAAAAGACCCTGAGTTATCTGTGCAGCCCCGCCGTGGCCGCCGTGACCGCCCTGACCGGGCGGGTGGCCGATCCCCGGGACTTTGCGACCGAGGATGTGTGAGGTGTTGTATCTATGCTGAAAAACTTTGAACAGATGAAGGAGATGCTCCGGGCAAAGCCGGTCAAGCGCCGGGTGGCGGTGGCGACGGCCCAGGACGAGCACACGCTGCAGGCGGTGGTCGCCGCCGCCCGGGACGGGCTGGTCACGCCGGTCCTGATCGGGCAGGAGGCCAGGATCCGGGAACTGCTTGACGGTATGGAATTCGACGCCCGGCAGGCGGAGATCCTGAACGAAGAGGACCCCGCGACCTGCGCCCAGATCGCCGCCGACCTGGCCCGGGAAGGCAAGGCGGACTGCATCATGAAGGGCAAGCTGGAGACCGGCACCCTGATGAAGGTGCTGGTCAACCGGGAGCGGGGCATCCGCAAGAACGACGTGATGAGCCTGGTGGCCTTCTTTGAAAGCCCCTATTACCACCAACGACGGCACCCGCATCCTGGTCTGGGCCGGGATGACCTCGCCGGACCAGAAACACCGGCTGGCAGGGCTGTGCCCGGATATCGCGCTGATGCATGTAAGCCCCAAACAGGACTTTGAGGAGTTCGCCGCCCTGAACGCGGCGATCGGCTCCAAGGTAGTGATCCCGCACCACTACGATTTTACCGAAAGTTTTTTCAAGGCGGTACCTGCCGCGCTGCAGGATATGAGCGAAGAGAACCGCCGGCTGTTCGTGCGGAATGGCGAGTTTGATTTTGCCGCCTATATGCGGGCACTGGAAGAAGCCTGCCGCCGCAAAGCCCCCGGCATGGCGCTGCTGACGCCGGAACACCACAAATGGTACTGGTTCGGCTTCTGCGCCTCCGGCCCTCTGGAATGAGCGGCCGGCCACAAACGAAAGGAGTTTTTCATGAAGATATTTGCCATCAATCCCGGTTCCACCTCCACCAAGATCGCCCTGTTTGAGGACGACAAGATGGTGTTCAGCCGCAATGTGTCCCACGACGCGGAGGAGCTGAAAAAGTTCAAGGAGATCCGGGATCAGTTCCCCTACCGGAAAGAGACCATTCTGAAAGAACTGGCCGAAGCCGGCCAGACCCTGGAGGGCACCGACGCCTTTGTTGGCCGGGGCGGCGGGCTGGTGAACATTGTCGGCGGTACATACACGGTAAACGACAAGCTGCTGGAGCACGCCCGCATCGGATTCACCGTCAAACATCCCGCCACACTGGGCGCGCAGCTGGCCTGCGATTTTGCCCAGACATACGGCGGTCAGGCGTTTGTGGTAAATCCCCCGGACGTGGATGAGTTCTGCGACGAGGCCCGGGTCACCGGCCTGAAAGGGGTGTACCGGGAGAGCAAGATCCACGCGCTGAACCAGAAGGAGATCGGTATCCGCTATGCGGCCGCCCACGGGAAAAAGTATGCCGACATGAACCTGATCATCTGCCACATCGGCGGCGGCATCTCGGTCACCGCCCATCAGAAGGGCAAGATGGTGGATTCCAACGACATTGCCCAGGGCGACGGCCCGATGGCCCCCACCCGCTGCGGCGCCCTGCCGGTCAAGGATGTGGTAAAAATGTGCTTCTCCGGCCAGTTTACCGAGCGGGAGATGTACGACAAGATCACCAAGACCGGCGGCCTGGTGGACCATCTGGGCACCAGCGACGCGCGGCAGGTCAGCCGCATGATCGAGCAGGGCAGCGCCTACGCCAAGCTGATCTACGACGCCATGATCTACCAGATCGCCAAGACGGCGGGCAGCATGGCCGCGGTGCTCTGTAGCCAGGTGGACGGCATTGTGCTCGCCGGCGGGATTGCCCACGACGAGTACCTGGTGCAGCAGCTGACCCGCCGGCTGCAGTTTATCGCTCCCATCACCGTGATGGCCGGCGAGTTTGAGATGGAGGCGCTGGCCGCCGGCGCCCGCCGGGTGCTGCTGGGAGAAGAGCCCGCGCTGGAGTATACCGGTAAGCCGGTCTGGAGCGGGTTTGACACCAGCCTGTGAGGAGGACGCCTATGCGAACCAAGGCTCTTTTGGCCCGGATCGGGCTGTATGCGCTGGGGTTATTGCTGATGGCGTTCGGTGTGGTGCTGTTGGTCAATTCCGGCCTGGGCGTTTCCCCGATCAACTCTCTGCCGTATGTGCTGCCGCTGATTCTGGGGGTGGACCTGGGCAGCTGTGTGACCGGGGTATTCTGCGTCTATATTCTGGTGCAGATCGCCATTTTAAGGCGGAAATTCCGCCTGCTCGACCTGACCCAGCTGGTGTTTTCCACCCTGTTCGGGTATTTTGTCAATCTGGCCAAGTGGCTGGTGCGGGACTGGGTGCTGCCGGGCTATCCGGGGCAGCTGCTTTTGCTGGCCGTCAGCATTTTGTTCGTGGCGGCGGGTGTGGGCCTGTACATGGATACCCGTCTGGTGAATATGCCGATGGAGGGCATGACCCACGCGATCAGTTCGCAGCTGGTCCACCGGCCGTTCCACCAGGTCAAGATCGTGGTGGACTGCGGCAGCGTGGCGCTGGCCGCGGTGCTGTCCCTGCTGTTTTTGCACCGGATCGACGGCCTGCGGGAGGGCACGGTGCTCTGCGCGGTGCTGGTGGCGCCGCTGATGCCCTGGATCCAGAAGCTGCTTCGCACGGTGTTCGGGCGCTGGCTGCCCGCCGCCCGCGTAGCCGAGCAATGAGGCCGATTCGCCGCCGCGCCGCTTCTTGATTGAAAAATACCCGGGTTTCTGCTACAATTTGGGCAATCGGCCCGCATCCCGCCAAAAAAACAACGCGACGCGGGCAGCCATGTGACAGGAAACGGGGGAGAAAAATGAACAAAGCACAAACCAAAATCGTGGTCATGGGGGATTCCATCTCCGATTGCGGCCGCGCAAAACCGGTGGGCGAAGGACTTTTCGGCGCGCTGGGGCGGGGCTATGTCAGTTTGTTTGACGCCATGGCCCAGGTAGATCATCCGGAATGGGGATTACGGGTGGTGAATATGGGGATCGACGGCAACACTTCCCGGGATCTGCTGGCCCGTTGGGAGACCGACGTCAACGCCCAGGCCCCCGATCTGGTGGCGGTGCTGATCGGGATCAACGACGTCTGGCGCCAGTTCGACAGCCCGTTCCAGCCCGAGACCCATGTGCTGCCGGATGAGTATGCCGCCAATCTGCGGCAGATCGCCCGGCAGCAGGCGCAGCATTCCTATCGTCTGGTGTTTCTGTCCCCGTTTTTCCTGGAATCCAACCCGCAGGAGCCCATGCGCGCCCGCATGGACGAGTACGGCGCTCTTATGCGGGAGGTAGCCACGGAAAACGGCATCCCGTTTGTGGATCTGCAGCAGGCGTTTGCCGGTCTGCTGCAAAACTTCTATCCGGGTTATTTGACCTGGGACCGGGTCCATCCCAGTGAGCCGGGCCAGCTGGTGATCGCCCGGAAGCTGATGGGGGCGGTGGAATCGCTGCGGGGGTGACCGGACCTTGCTTTTGCGGGCTGCCGCGCTATAATGGAAGAAAAACACATAAGGGGGAGATCCTATGAACGAAGTTCTCAATGCCATCCTGACCCGGCGCAGCGTGCGCAGCTACAAGCCGGATCCCATCCCGCAGGAGGCGCTGGATCGTATCCTCCAGGCAGGGCAGTACGCGGCCACCGGCATGAACCGGCAGAGCCCCATCATCCTGGCGGTCACCGACAAGGCTACCCGGGACGAACTCTCCCGGATGAACGCCGCTATTATGGGAACCGACAAAGACCCCTTCTACGGCGCGCCGGTGGTGCTGGTGGTGTTGGCGGACCGGTCCGTGCCCACCCATGTATACGACGGCAGCCTGGTCATGGGCAATCTGATGCTGGCCGCCCACGCCGAGGGGCTGGGCAGCTGCTGGATCCACCGGGCCAAAGAGGAGTTCGAGAGCGAAGAGGGCAAGGCGCTGCTGCGCAAGCTGGGCATCACCGGGGACTATGAGGGCATCGGCCATTGTATCCTGGGCTATGCGGCCGACGAGCCAAAGGCCGCCGCGCCCCGCAAGGCCGACTATGTGTACCCGATCCGCTGAACCCGCTCTTGCCGGAAAACATTGGCATGGCCGGCGGGGTTGACCGCCCGGCGATACTGTGCCATTCTGGAATCAGAAATTTATAAACAAGCCGCGAATCGGGTCATCGGATCCGATTCCACCCTGCGTGCCCGGGGGCAGGATCGGGAAGCGGCCGGCGTGTTCAGCCTGGCGCTCGGGTGCGCGCTGGCGGCAGGGACGGCCTGCGCGCTGGTCGGGCTGCTGTTCTCCCGGCAGCTCTTGGTCTGGCTGGGGGCGAATGAGGACACCTTTGTTTTCTGCAATACCTATCTGCGCACCATCCTTTGTCTGGCGCCCGCCTTTATCCTGAACCACCTGCTCATGGCCTTTGTACGCAACGACGGCAACCCCGGCCTCGCCATGCGGGCCATGACCCTGGGCAGCCTGACCAATATCGTGCTGGACTATCTGTTTTTGTACCCGCTGGAGATGGGGATCTTCGGCGCGGCCATTGCCACCGGCATTGCGGCGCTGCTCAGCATCGGGCTGTGCTCGCTGCATATCCTGTCCGACCGCTGCCATCTGCGTCTTGTCCGGCAAAGGCCGTCGGCCGGTGGCCTGGCTCGGGTAGCGGCGGGCGGCTGGTCCGCCTTCATTACGGAACTCTCCTCCGGTGTGGTGCTGGTGGTGTTCAACCGGCTGATCCTGGACGCGGCCGGCACGGTGGGGGTGGCGGCCTACGGGGTGGTAGCCAACCTGGCCCTGATGGTCCTGGCGGTCATGAACGGCATTGCCCACGGCGTGCAGCCGCTCATCAGCCGTGCTCATGGCGGGGGAGACAATCGGACCGCCGCCTGCCTGTACGCGAAAGGGACGCGCCTTACCCTGGCGATCGGCGCGGGCGTGTTTGCGGGCGCTTTTTGGTTTGCGCCCGCGCTGACGGGCTGGTTCAACGCCGCGGGCGATCCGCAGCTGCAGTCCCTGGCGGAAAACGGTCTGCGCTTATATTTCACGGGCTTTTTCTTTGTGGGTTGTAACTATCTCACGGCAGCGTATTGCAGCGCGGTGGAACAGCCCCGCCGGGCTTTTCTGGTGGCTTTGTTCCGGGGCTGCGTGGGCATCACGGCAGCGGCCTGCCTGCTGGCGGCGCTGTTCGGCATGACCGGGATCTGGCTTGCCTTTCCGGTGGTGGAACTCATTACCCTGTTGTTGCGCCGCCTGCCCCGCAAAAAAACACTTGCGGTGAAAGGTGAATCTATGGTAGTCTGAATGTGAAATAAATCGTGAAATTTGCAGATGAAAAATGGAAAGAGAGGGATTTTTTTGGCACAGGAAAAAACGCTGTCCTGCCGTTTGAGCGCGGTGTATGTGCTGTACTATGCGGGATATATGGCCTGCTTTTCCTTTCTTTCGGTCTATCTGAGCGGGCGGGGCTTCACCGCCGGGCAGATCGCGGCGGTCAACACTGGCACCGCGCTGGTAAACTTCGCCAGCCAGTTCTGGATGGGGCCGCTGGCCGCCCGCCGTTCGCCCCGTTGGGTGCTGCGGCTGTGTATGGCGGCCGCGCTGCCCTTTGGGCTGCTGCTGGGGTTGGCTCCGGCGCGGCTGGAAACGGTGCTGGCGGCTGTGCTGCCCCTGACCCTGTTTGATTTCACCTCGCTGGGCCAGCTGGACGCGCTGACCTTGCGGTTGAATCGCCTGGATTCCCGTATCCAGTACAGCCGGATGCGGGCGCTGGGTGGCCTGAGCGGCGCGGTGTTGTCCGCCGGGCTGGGGGAGATTCTGGCGCGGGCGGGTATGGGCGCCATGTTCGGGTTTCACACCGGGGCGCTGGCCCTGGCGCTGCTTTTGGTACGGACGCTGCCGGACGGGAACGCCGTCTCGCCGCAAAAGACAGAACGACCAGGGGCGGGCCCTCTGTCGCTGCTGCGCCTGCTGCCGGCCGGGATCTTGCTGTTTGCCGGCTGGCGGGTGGTGCTGGCTTTTCTACCGCTGCTGTTGGTGGAACAAGGGGGCGGCAGCCGGCAGCAGGGGGTGGCCATGGCCCTGATCAGCGTCAGCACCATTCCGGTGTTAGCAGCCTGGCCCCGGCTGCGCCGCCGGTTCTCCCTGCGGGCCCTGATGGGATTCGGCGCGGCGGCCATGGTCTTGCGGCTGGCCGGCATGGCGCTGCCGCTGAACGCCTGGGAGCTGGCGGTATTGCAGCTGGCCGAAGGGCTCAGCTACGGGCTGCTGCAGCCCGGTGTGATGGAACTGATCGGCCGCTGTGGCGGCGCGGGGCAGGCCCGGGCCACGGCCGTCTGGAACGGGGTGCAGATGGCCTTCTGCTCCCTGCTGGCCAATGGGCTGTTGGCGGTCTGGCCGGGCTTGCTGCGCCAGGCGTTCGTGCCGGCGGCGGCGCTGGCAGCGGTGGGCGGGGTCTGGCTGACGATGACCCTTTCCCGGAACGATACAACAGAGCAGGAGGTGTGATATGGCGCGATACGGTGCGATCAAGATGAGCGAAGTGGCCCGCCGGGCGGGGGTGTCCGGCGCGGCGGTGTCCCGCTACCTGAACGACAGTGGGTATCTTTCCGAGGAAAAACGGGAGGCCATCCACCAGGCTATCGAGGAACTGGGCTTTATTCCTCCAGCGGACCACGCCAGCCGGTATCCCCGGCACAAGACCTTTGGAATTTTGCTGCCACCCTTTACCCACAACAGCTACGGCGTGGAGATCAAGGCGGAGTTTACCCGCCAGGCGGAGCGGGCTGGCTACAATGTGCTGGACCACTACGCCGATCTGAGCCGCACGCCGCTGTGCCCTGTGCTGGACGAGATGCGCCGCAGCCGGGTGTGCGGGATCTTTGTGCCCATGCTGCCCATGATGACCCTTACCGAGGACGAGGTAGCCTACCTGCGGGACAGCGAGGTGCCTGTGGTGCTGATCTCGGAATTTGCCCGTTCTTACCCCCAGATCAACTGCATCCATCTGGAAAACGGAGAGGGAGCGGTCATAGCGGTGCGTCGTCTGTTGGCGGCGGGCTGCCGTCACCTGGCCTATCTGGGCCCTCCGCCGGACCGGAACAAAGCCTCTGCCCAGAAACTGGCCGGTTTCCTGGCCGAGATCGAGCGGGCGGGCCTGCCGGCCGACCAGTGTCTCACAGCTTTTGAACCGCTTCCGCCGGGCAACGTCCCTTTTGCCGAGGCGGGGTATCGGGCCGCGCGGGAGGCGTTTGACCGTATGCCGGAGATCGATGGGCTGCTGGGATGGAGCGACGCCTACCTGGCCGGTGTGCTGTGGCGCCTGGCGGAACTGGACAAGCGGGTGCCCCAGGATGTGAAGGTGATCGCGTTTCATAGCGAGTATTCGCCGTTCCTCTGCCCGCCGGTCACCTCGGTGGAGGTCCCCAACGCGCAGGAGTGCGCCTCGGCGGTGGAACTGTTGATCCGCCTGCAGGACCCGGCCGAGCGGATGATTCCCCGGCAGGTGCATCTGTGCCCGGCCTTGACAGAGCGGGCCTCTGTGTAAGAAATTGCCGATACTTTCCCACTACATGGAAAGATATCGGCAATTTTTATATGAAAATTTTCACAATCAAACCGTTCGTTTTTCATGAAAATCCTTGGTGGGATTGCGAATTGTTCCCGTCGTTTCTCCCGCGTATAATGAAACCAGATCCCCGGATAGGGGCGCATGTAAGCCGGCCGGCATATTGCGACGATTTTCACAAAGCAGGAGGAGACGCATCATGAAACAATCCGGAATTTCCCGGCGCGCCATCGCGCTGCTGGCCGCGCTGGCGGTTTTTGCGGTCAGTATGCTGGTGCTGGCCGCGACCCTGACCAGTGGGTTCTCGGTGGAGACCCGTGCCGTCAACTGGATTACCGACGAGGGGGTGAACCTGTCGGGCACCCTGTTTGTGCCGGCAAACGCGACCGCCGAAACCCCGGCCGCCGGCGTGCTGGTCTGCCCGGGCGGCAACACCCCGCACACCTTCTATGCCAGCTATTCGCTGGAATTGGCCCGGCGGGGCTATGTGGTGCTGGCCTACGACTATTACGGCACCGTCAATTCGGACTTTACTGCCGAGGGCAACTCCGGCGCCACCGCCGCCATGAAGTATCTGACCAGCCTGTCCTTTGTGGATACCAGCCGTCTGGCCGCGACCGGCCATTCCAACGGCGGCGGTCAGGCATCGGCGGCCATCACCAGTGAGTACGCGGCCCAGGCTACCGTCCGCAGTGTGCTGTTCATCGGCTGCGGCGTGGCCAGCGAGGACCCGACCGTGTACGATGGAATCAACGTGGGCGCGGTCTGGGGAATCCTGGACGAGTGCGGCCAGGGCGTTTTCTGGGATGTGTTCCACACCGACGCGCTGAACTACGGCGCCATGCCCGCGCTGGCCGGTGTGACCAACGAGGAATTCCAGCCCGGCGTCCTGTATGGCGACGCGGCGGACAACTCCGCCCGCATTGTCTACACCCCCAACACCTTCCATAGTCTGTCCAACATCATGCCGGGTTCGGTCACCGATATCCTGGGCTACATCGACGCCACCGTGGGCGGCAATGTGAGCGGCCTGGCCCCCTCCAGCCACATCTATCTGTGGCAGGAACTGGCTGTGCTGGTCGCGGCCATCAGCCTGTGTGTGATGCTGTTCCCCATGGGCAGCATCCTGCTGGACACCCGCTTCTTCGCCCCGCTGCGCCGGGAGGTGCCCGCCCCCGCTGCCAAGGCCGACGTCAAGTTCTGGGTCTTTCTGCTGGTGCCGGGTATCCTGTCCGCCCTGATCGTAAAAACCACGATCATGCAGGGCCAGACCCTGATGGGCCTGCTGCCCAACCTGTTCCCGGTGCAGAGCACCAACGGCTTTATCTGGTGGTTCTTCCTGTCGGCGCTGATCGGCGTGGTGTTCTACCTGATCCGTATGGCCGTAGACAAGACCATCGACCGGTCGGCAGCGCTGGCTCGTCTGCGCACCACCCCCGCCGACCTGGGCCGGGCGGTGCTGTTCGGGCTGGCGGTCATCGCGATCCCCTATGCCTGTACCGTGGTGGGGGAGCGCACCGTGGGCTGGTACGGCCGGGTGTTCCAGACCTATTTTGCCTCGGTCGGCGCGGACCGGCTGGTCAGCTATCTGGTCTATTTCGTACTCTTTGCGGTTCTGTTCAGCGTCTATGCCTTTATCCAGGCGGACGGGTTGCGTCTGCAACAGGAGAGATCCGGTGTGACCTATCTGCTCACCCTGGTGGCTAACGCCCTGCCGGCGGTGCTTTTCCTGGGCGCGTTGTATGGCGAGCTGATCCTGACCCATGTGACCCCGATCACCGGGCGGGAGATGTCCCGCGCCCAGGGCGCCATGATGGGTATGCTGCTGCTCTACTTTGTCATCGCCAAGGTCGTGACCTTCTTCTACAAAAAGACCGGCAATATCTATGTAATTGCCATGGTCAACGCCGCGTTCATCACCTGGCTGTCGGTCAATACCCAGCAGCTGGTGGTCTGAACCGCCTGCATATCAGCAAGAGGCTCCGCCTGTCTGTTTCGGCAGACAGGCGGAGCCTTCCTTTTTGCACACGAAATAGCCTGTGTGTCGCCGCATGGCTGTGATCAACGGCAATGAAATCTTTATTTTGAACAAAAAGTACAGAAGTTTATACACAAATTGAACAAATTTATTGACAAACCCGATTTTCCTCTTGACTGTTTGGGAAAAACAGGGTACACTGGCATTGTCGAACGGAAACGTTTCCAGAAACGTTTCCAAACAATCGGAAATCTAGTACATCAATCAGGAGGGAAATACAGGATGAAACGCAAACTTCTTGCTTTGGGGATGGCGGCTGCCATGTCCGTTTCACTGCTGGCCGGCTGTAGCGGAGCCGGCTCGTCCGCAGCTCCGGGAAGCACCGCAGGGGGCAGCAGCAGCACCGCCGGCGGCGACGCGGCAGCCAGCGGTTCGGTCTACTATCTAAACTTCAAGCCGGAGGCGGACGCTCAGTGGCAGGCCCTGGCCCAGCAGTACACCGAGGAGACCGGTGTGCCGGTCACCGTGGTCACCGCCGCGTCCGGCAACTATGAGACCATGCTGAAATCCGAGATGGCCAAGACCGACGCGCCCACCCTGTTCCAGGTCAACGGTCCGGTGGGTCTGGCCAGCTGGAGCGACTACTGCTACGATCTGACCGGCAGCGATTTTGCCAACGAACTGACCAGCGATGACTTCAAGCTGATGGACGGCGACAAGCTGGCCGGCGTGGCGTATGTGTACGAGGGCTACGGCATCATCGTCAACACCGCGCTGCTGCAGGAGGCGGGCTACACCACCGCGGACATCACCGACTTCGCTTCTCTGAAATCGGTGGTGGAGGACATCACCGCCCGCAAGGACGAACTGGGCTTCTCCGCCTTCACCTCCGCCGGTATGGACGGCTCTTCCGACTGGCGCTTCAAGACCCACCTGGCCAACATGCCCCTGTACTACGAGTTCCGGGATGAGGGTTACGAGGGCACTCCTGCCGCCATCAAGGGCACCTATCTGGACAACTACCGCCAGATCTGGGACCTGTATGTGAACAACGCCACCTGTGAGCCCTCGCTGCTGTCCTCCAAGACCGCGGACGACGCCACCGCCGAGTTCCTGACCGGCGCCGCCGTGTTCTATCAGAACGGTACCTGGGAGTACACCAACATCGCGGATCTGGGCGATGAGAATCTGGATATCCTGCCCATCTACATCGGCGTGGAAGGGGAAGAGAACCAGGGCCTGTGCATCGGCACCGAGAACTACTGGTGTGTCAATGCCAAGGCGTCCGAAGAGGACATCCAGGCTACGCTGGACTTCATGTACTGGTGCGTGACCTCCGAGGCCGGCACCACCTCCATGGCGCAGGACATGGGCTTTATCTGCCCCTTCAAGAGCGCCAAAGAGACCGCCAACGTGCTGAACAACAAGATGAATGAGTCCGTTTCCTCCGGCAAGTACGCCGTGTCCTGGACCTTCAACTACATCCCCTCGGAAGAGTGGAAGAACGGCGTTGGCTCCGCGCTGACCACCTACGCCGCCGACCAGACCGACGCCAACTGGAATGCGGTCGTCACCGCGTTCGTGGATGGCTGGGCCACCGAGGCGGCCGCGGTCAACGGCTGATTTGATCGAACATGATCCGACGGAACGGCGGGCGGGACCTCTTACCCGCCCGCCGTCCCTCTCTGTTAGGAAAGGAGGTCGCCCAGCGTGCAAAAAGCCATTAAACGGTATTTCCCGATTTTTGTGCTGCCCACGGTGCTGGCGTTTCTCATTGGTTTCATCGTACCCTTTCTGATGGGCATCGGCCTGTCCTTCTGTGAGTTCACCACCGTCACCGACGCCACCTTTGTGGGAATCTCCAACTACGTCAAGGCCGTCCAGGATACGGTGTTCCTCCACGCGTTCTGGTATACCGCCGCCTTCGCCGTTGTGTCGCTGGTGGTCATCAACGTGCTGGCGTTTGCCATCGCTTTGGCCCTTACCCAGAACATGCGGGGCACCAATCTGTTCCGCACCGTGTTCTTCATGCCCAACCTGATCGGCGGCATCGTGCTGGGCTATATCTGGCAGCTGATCTTCAACGGTGTGCTGGCGCCCTTCTCCACCACCCTGAACCTGAACGAATGGTACGGTTTCTGGGGCCTGATCATCCTGGTCTCCTGGCAGCAGATCGGGTATATGATGATCATCTACATCGCGGGGCTCCAGTCCATCCCGGGGGACGTGCTGGAGGCGGCGGCCATCGACGGGGCCAGCGGCCCTCAGCGCCTGTTCAAGGTCACCATCCCCATGATGATGCCCTCCATCACCATCTGCACCTTCCTGACCATGGTCAACGGCTTCAAGCTGTTTGACCAGAACCTGTCCCTGACCGCCGGCGAACCCGCCAAAATGTCGGAGATGCTGGCGCTGAACATCTACAATACCTTCTACGGCCGAACCGGCTGGGAGGGTGTCGGTCAGGCCAAGGCGGTCCTGTTCTTTATCCTGGTCGTGGCGCTGGGCCTGATACAGCTGCGACTGACACGCTCGAAGGAGGTGCAGCAATGAGCCGCCGCAAAACGCTCGTCAGCCATCTGGGCACGGTGTTCTTCAGCCTGGTCAGCGTGCTGTACATCCTGCCGATCTTTATCGTGCTCTTCAATTCCTTCAAAAAGAAATCCTTCATCAATCTGCAGCCCTTCACCCTGCCCGACAAGATGACCTTTAACGGGCTGGAAAACTACACCGCCGCCATCGACCAGTACGGTTTTCTGGACGCGGTGGGCTGGACGGTCTTCATCACGGTGGGCAGTGTGCTGGCGATTTTGATCTGCACCTCCATGTGCGCCTGGTTCATCACCCGGGTCAACAACGCCGTCACCCGCGGCATCTACCTGCTGTGCGTGTTCTCGATGGTGGTGCCCTTCCAGATGGTCATGTTCACCCTGTCCCTGGTCACCGACCGGCTGGGCCTGGGCACCCCCTGGGGGCTGATCATCATCTATCTGGGATTTGGCGCGGGGCTGGCGGTGTTCATGTTCTGTGGCTTCGTCAAATCGATCCCCATCGAGATCGAGGAGGCCGCCCTGATCGACGGCTGCTCGCCGCTCCGGACATTCTTCTCGGTGGTACTGCCGATCATGCAGCCCACCTATATCTCGGTGGGCATCCTGGAAACCATGTGGATCTGGAACGACTTCCTGCTGCCCTACCTGACCCTGGACATCAAGTCCTACAAAACCATCTCCATCATTATTCAATATATGAAAGGTTCCTACGGGCGGGTGGATATGGGCGCCATCATGGCGGCGCTGATCATGGCGATCATTCCGGTCGTGGTGTTCTATCTGGCCTGCCAGAAACACATCATCAAGGGTGTTGCCGCCGGCGCGGTAAAAGGGTAAAATAAAACCAGAATTTCCATGCAAGGAGGGCGCTGTCCATGACAATCAAAGACATTGCCCGTCTCTCCGGTTATGGGGTGGGAACGGTGTCCCGGGTGCTGAACCATCATCCGGACGTGAGCGACGCCGCGCGGGAACGGGTCATGGCTGTGGTCCGGCAATACGGTTTTGAGCCCAACTCCAACGCGCGGCACCTGAAATCCCAGACCCTCTCCTCGGTGACCGTGTTGGTCAAAGGCACCCAGAACATGCTGTTTGCCGACCTGTTGGAACGGGTGCAGTCACTGTTGCTGGACAGCGGCGAAGAGGTCTTTGTCACCTATCTGGACGAGGACGCGGACGAGGTGACCTACGCGGCCCAGCTGTGCCGGCTGCGCCGGCCCAAGGGCCTGATCTTCCTGGGCGGCGACCTGGAGTTGTTCCGCAGCAAGTTTGCTCAGATCACCGTGCCCAGCGTGCTGCTGACCAACAGCGCCGCGCAGCTGGGATTCGGCAATCTGTCCAGCTTCACCACCGACGATTCGGCCGCGGCGGCCTGCGTGGTGGAGTATCTGGTCAGCCGGGGCCATACCCGGATCGGCCTGATCGGCGGCAATCTTTCCGGCGAGCAGATCAGTTCCCGCCGTATTCGCGGCGCGAGCGCGGCAATGGAGAGCCACGGCCTGGCCTTTTCGCTGAAAAGCGGGTATGAGCCCTGCCGTTTCTCATTGCCGGACGGATACGCGGCGGCCCAGCGGCTGCTGCGGCGCCAGCCGGATTTGACCGCCATCTTCTGCATGGGCGATGTGATCGCGTTCGGCGCGATGCGGGCCGCGCGGGATCTGGGATTGCGGATCCCGGAGGATCTTTCCCTGATCGGCTACGACGGCATCGTCTGGACACGATACAGCGCCCCTCGCCTGACCACGGTGCGCCAGGACACCGAAGCGCTTGCCGCCCGCGGTGTGAGCACGCTGCTGAAAACCCTTCATTATGACACAGCGCCGGTCCATGAGGTGATTCCGTTTCAGCTGCTGGAACAGGAGAGCGTGCTGGCGCTGAACGGCTGATATTTTCCACAGAAAGGATGAATCCAGTATGAGAAGCGCCGGAATTTTGCTGCCGGTCACCTCGCTGCCCTCCCCCTGGGGGGTGGGCACAATGGGGGCGGCCGCGCGCGAGTTTGTGGACTTTCTGCATCGTTCCGGGCAGTCTTATTGGCAGATCCTCCCGATATGCCCCACCGGGTACGGCAATTCGCCCTACCAGTCCTTTTCCTCCTTCGCGGGCAATCCCTACCTGATCGATCTGGACGCCCTGGCCGGCGCCGGCCTTCTGCGGCCGGAGGAGTACCGGGAGCGGGATTGGGGCTCCGACCCGGCCAAGGTGGACTACGGTCTGCTGTACAAGAATCGGTACGAGGTGCTGCGGATCGCCGCGGGCCGGTATGAGCAGCGGTATCCCGACCGGCTGGCGGATTTCTGCCGGGAACAGGCAGCCTGGCTGGAAGACTACGCCCTGTTCATGGCACTGAAAGACCATTTCCACGGCGCGCCCTGGAGCGAGTGGAGCGAACCGCTTCGCCGCCGCGAACCCCAGGCACTGGACGATGCCCGCCGACAGCTGGCGGAGGATGTCCGGTTCTGGCGCTGTGTGCAGGCCATCTTCTTTGAACAGTGGGAGAGCCTCAAGGCCTTCGCCAACCAGAAGGGTGTGCGGATCATCGGGGATCTGCCGTTTTATGTCTCGGGCGACAGTGCCGATGTCTGGGCCGACCCGGGCCAGTTCCAGCTGGACGGGGGTCTGCGCCCGGTGGAGGTGGCGGGCTGCCCGCCGGACGGATTCGCGGCCGGGGGCCAGCTGTGGGGCAACCCGCTGTTCGCCTGGGATCGGATGAAGGCGGAGGGCTATGCCTGGTGGATGCGCCGGATCGCCTTCCAGCTTCGGATCTACGACGTTCTGCGCATCGACCATTTCCGCGGTTTTGATTCCTACTATGCCATTCCCCGGGACGCCGCGGACGCGCGGGGCGGGCGCTGGCGTCCCGGCCCGGGGATCGACTTTTTCCGGGAGATGGAGCGCCGGATGGGCCGCCAGAACATCATCGCGGAGGATCTGGGTTTCCTGACCCCCTCGGTGCGCACCCTCCTGGCACGGACAGGGTATCCGGGCATGAAGGTGCTGGAACTGGCCTTTGACTCCCGGGATACCGGCTCCGGTTATCTGCCGCATACCTATCCCCGCAACTGCGTGGTGTATACCGGCACCCACGACAACGATACGGTGCTGGGGTGGATGGCCCACGCCCCCCAGACGGACGTGGCGCAGGCGGTCGCCTATCTGCGCCTGAACGAGGCGGAAGGGTATCACTGGGGCATGATGCGCAGCGCCTGGGCCAGCGTGGGGGACCTGGCGATCATGCAGCTGCAGGACCTGCTGGGGCTGGGCAGCGAAGCGCGGATCAACACCCCCTCCACCATCGGGGACAACTGGACCTGGCGCTGTGCGCCCGGGATTTTCACCCAGGAACTGGCCGCCCGGCTGCGGGCGGAGACCGCCCTGTATGAGCGGTTGCCCGCACAGAACTGATACAAAAAACTCCCGGAAACGCAGGTTTCCGGGAGTTTTTTATAGGTATAGGAAGACTTATTCCTTGCCGTCTTCTGCGTGCGCCGGGTAGCGCTTGTCGGCAATGTGAAAATCCAGCCAGTTGCCGTGGGTGTAGTACCAGAAAAAGGCCAGCGAACTCAAGCTCCAGGTCAGGGGATAGACCCAGTAGACCATCTGGATGCTGTGGGTCAGGGGCACGGTGATCATCAGGAAAGTGACCCGGATCAGGCACCAGCAGACCATCATGACCAGCATGGGGATCATGGATTTGCCCGCGCCCCGCAGCACCGCCGCGATGGAATGGGAGTAGGCCAGCAAAAAGTAGAACAGCACCGAGGTGCGGGCCTTGTCGGTGCCGAACCGCACCACCTCGGGCGTGGCGTCAAAGGCGGCGATCAGCTGCGGCGCCAGCAGAAAGATCAGAACGCCGATGGCCTCCGCCATGGAAACCGCGGCCAGCACCCCGAAGCGCACCCCCTTGCGGGTGCGTTCGTATTCCCTGGCGCCCAGATTCTGACTTACAAAGGTGGTCAGCGCCATGGTAAAACTATTGATAGGAAGAAATCCGAAACCCTCTACCTTGGAATAGGCCCCGTAGCCGGCCATGGCCATCTCGCCAAAGGCGTTCACATTGGATTGCACCAGCACATTGGCAAAGGCGATAATGGAGTTCTGCACGCCGGAGGGCAGACCGATCTGGATGATCTGCCGCAGATACAGCGGGTCAAAACAAAGTTTGCGCAGATTCAGCTTATAACACTCCCGGCTGCGCAGCAGATGCAGCAGACACAGCAGCGCGCTGATGGCCTGGGAGATCACGGTGGCCAGGGCAGCGCCGCCCACATCGGTGTGGAAAAACCGGATAAAGGTCACGTCCAGCACCAGATTGACCACCGAGGAAACGATCAGATAGTACAGGGGATGGCGGCTGTCGCCCACGGCCTGCAGGATGCCCACCAGGATGTTGTACATTACAAACCAGAGCGAGCCGGAAAAATAGATGGTCAGATAGCTGGTCGACTGGGGCAGCACGCTGTCCGGGGTGCCCATCCAGCGCAGGATCTGGGGCGAGAGCAGCATGCCCAGCACCGTCATCAGGGTCCCGGCCACCAGGCCGAAGGCGGCGGTCGTGTGCACCGCCCGCTGAACGGCTGCCTCATCGCCGGCGCCATACAGCCGGGCGATCACCACGCCGGCGCCGCCGGCAGTGCCGCTCAAAAAGCCGATCAGCATGAAGATCAGGCTGCCGGAAGAACTCACCGCGGCCAGCGCGCTGCTCCCCAGAAAATTCCCCACGATCAGCGAGTCTACCGTGTTGTAAAGCTGCTGAAACAGATTGCCCAGAAACAAAGGGAACGCAAAAAAGACCATCCGTTTCCAGATGGTACCGCTCGTCATGGGTGCTACCGTTTTTGTCATTTCTCATCTTCCTTCCGCGTGTGCGCCGGATCAGGGCGACTTTTTCATTATACGACCTTTTTCCCTTTGGCGCAAGACGGTTTTCCCTTGCGGGACCGCGAAAATTTCCTGTCCGGCATGGGCGCCATCAGGCCGCACAGCAGCCAGAAATAGGGGGCCACGTCGATGACGCTGATGTTGAAAAAAGCCTGCGCCAGATATCCGATCGGGCACGCGATCTGCAGCGGCAGCGAGAGGCTGAACAGGAGCGGCCCCTGAAAGGGTCGTTCGTATGGCGCGGCACAGTACAGAATAGGAACGCTATGGCAATGACAACGGCGGAGAGCGGACCAAATTCGTACAGGTGACCCGCGGCGCAGCCTTAGAATCCGATGTGCGGGAGGATGTGGGCTCTGGTGCGGCGGCCGATACGCAGGCCTCGGTCGAAATAGTGCGCAAGGGTGCGCGGACGGTACAGCCGCTGCGGACAACAAAAAATGAACCCGCCGAAACGGAAGATCCCCTTTCGGCGGGCTCATTTCATAACAGTTTTTCGGGGCATCCGCCCGCAGGCTGCAGCTTACGCCTCCGCTTCATCGGATGGGGTACACAGCGCCAGCATATCCTCGGTGCTGCGCATGACATGCAGATACATGCGCTGCGAGGCCTGCTCCCCGTCCCGGGCCTCGAGCGCCTGGAGCAAGATCGTGTGGTCCTGTAGAGAGACCTGCGGAAATTCGGCGGCAGCGTTGTCGATACCCACCGACAGGCCGTTCCAGAGTTCGGCGGCCATATTGCACAGCCGGGTGTTTCCGCAGGCCTCCCAGATGGCGCGGTGGAATTGCTGGTTGCGGTTGCAATACTCCTGGGAATCGCCCGCCTGTACACACTTCACAGCGGCCTCGTGCGCGGCAAGAATCTCCGACAGATCCGCTTCTTTTTCGCAGATCAGCCGGCAGGCGGCGCTTTCCAGAATGGCCCGCAGTTCGTAATGGTCCTGGACCAGGGTTTCCTGTACACCCAGCACAACGGCGCCCTTGTTGGGGCGCAGGGCGAGAAATCCGTCCCGGGCCAGGATCTGGAATGCCTCCCGCACCGGTGTGATCGAAACGCCCAGTTGTTCGGCGGTGGCCTCCAGCGTCAGCACATCGCCTTCTTTCACATCCTGGGAAAAGATCGCTTTGCGCAGGGCCAGGGCTACGCGCTCCCGGGTGGGCAGCAGCTTGATCGGATGCAGATTGTTCATGGTAGGTTCCCTTTCGCGACAGGATCGGCTAGCACAACCCGCCGCTTATGTGTCGTTCCGGGGCAGATTTTGGATCAGGCTGTCCCCCATGGCGCGGCAGTGTTCCTGCAACGCATGGCGGCAACCCGCCAGATCCTTCTGTGCCAGCGCCAGCAGATACTGGCGGAATCCTTCGGTGCAGCGTGTGTCGGGCGCGCGGAGCCCAACACGGACAAAACATTCCACCATATCGGTCACAAGCGCATGCAGATATGCACAGGAGACCGATTGGGCTAATGTGCGGTGAAAACGCAGCATGGTATCCGCTGTAATCCGGGAGGGGATTGTTTCGGTAAATCGCTGCCAGGCGGCAGGATCTTGCGCCAGATCCTCCAGACACTGCGCCTGGCACAGGGCGATCATCGCAAAAATTTGCAGCACATGCGCGCCGGTGATCGGGCTGACCCGAACGTGCCGGTTGGGAAGACGCTCCAAAAGACCCCGCCGCTCCAGGCGGGAAATTGCGTCCCGCACCGGCATGCGGGATACCCCGAAGGTCTCTGCCAGTTCCTCCTGCGTAAGTTCAGAGCCGCCCGGCAGATCGCCGGACAGAATGGTTTCGGTAAGTTGGATCACAATGGACTGACTGATGGACAGAGACTTTTCCAATGGCTGCATGTGCGACTGCTCCAGAACCTGTATGAATTTTCGTGCGCCGCAAGGGCTCCGAATTTACAGATTTAGTTTACCATTTTTTTGACAAAATGGCAACCCTGACCAAACACAGCGCACCAAATGGCCTGGACCAGCGAGAAAACAGGCTGATCCGAGGGGATTATCTCAGCCGGTCGTATTCCTCGTCGCTCACCGGCTCCAGCCATTCGTTGGCGGTCTCCTCGCCGGGCACCTCCACCGCGATATGGGAAAACCAGGAGTCCCGGGCGGCCCCGTGCCAGTGTTTGACATTGGCCGGGATGGTAACGACGGTGCCGGGCGTCAGGCGCTGCGCCGGCTTGCCTTCCTCCTGGTACCATCCCTCTCCGGCGGTGCCGAGCAGAAGCTGGCCGCCGCCATGCTTGGCCCGATGAATATGCCAGTTGTTCCGGCAGCCCGGCTCAAAGGTCACGTTGGCAAGAAATACCGGGCACTGGCCGGGAACGGTCAGCGGATTCAGGTAGGAGTTGCCCACAAAATACCGGGCGTAGGCACTGTTCTCCTGCCCCAGCCCAAACAGATTCTGTCGGTCAAATTCGGATGCATCCATTGTTTTCATACGATTCCTCGCTTTCTCTCGGCTCTTTTCTTTGGCGTTGGGGCGGCGTTGGAAGACGCGCATCCCGGAAACGGATCAGTTGATTGTGTCGCTGTGACAACAATAAAAGCGCCCCGGTGGGACGCTTTTATTGTAAACCAGAACAGAAGCTATGTCGAATACCTACTTTGTATCGCCAGGAATAGCCGTAAGGCATTGGTGGACATGATCCAGCAAGGCCGAAAAAGCGGGCGGAAAAGTTTCGGCTTTTTTCCAGGCGAGGACGGTGCCGGCCTCCAGCGGCGGGGAAAGGGGAAGAAACCGCAGCCCTTCGTAGCTGCACCGAAGCCGGATCGTCAGAAAAGCGCCCATGCCCTCCCGTGCCAGCAGCGCCATGTTGTAGGGGAGATTCCCGGTGGCCACTGCCCGAAGGTTCGCGGCATAGGGCCCAAACCAGCGCTCCAGTTCTTTTTGCACTATGCCGCGCTCGGTAAAGATCAGGGGCAAATTGGCCAGATCCTGGGCGGTGACGGCCTCTTTCTGCGCCAGCGGAGAGTCTTCCGGCAGATGCACGCCCCATTGTTCCCGAACCGGCAGCCGCAGAATGTCATACCGGCTGATATCCACCGGTTCCAGCAGCAGGCCCAGGTCCAGCGTGCCGTTTTCCAGCCGCTCCTTGGTGTGGTCGGCGTTGCCGCTGGAGATGCGATAGGTGATCCGGGGATGCTGCTTTTGAAAGGAGGCCAGCCATCCGGCCAGCAGATGCATCCCCTCCAGATCGCCGCTGCCGATCGCGATCTCGCCCCGCAGTTCTGGATCCCGCCGGAATTCCCGCTCGGTCTTTTCCGCCAGGTCCACCAGTTCCTGCGCCCGCCGGCGCAGCAGCATCCCGTCGTCGGTTAGAACGATACGGTACCGGCTGCGGTAAAAAAGCTGTACGCCCAGTTCCTCTTCCAGCTGCATCAGCTGCCGGGAGAGGGTGGGCTGTGTCAGGTGAAGCAGCGCGGCGGCCCGGGTGATGTTCTCCTCCCGGGCTACCGCCAGAAAATATTTCAGTACCCGCAGTTCCATGGCGGCAGCACCTCCTGTCTGTATCCTATCACACCAGCGGAATGGCAGCAAGAGAAAAATGCCTCTCGGCTATATATGAGAGGATAAAATGCCGATTGTGTGAAATGCCGCTCTTGCCCCGGCCGGCCTAAACCGATATAATACAAGAGATACGGGCGCACGGCCCATTATATCCGATGCAAAGGAGAACGCCATGAAACAGATCGAGATTTTTACCGACGGGGCTTGCAGCGGCAATCCCGGCCCGGGAGGCTGGGGCGCCGTGCTGCGGTATCGGGGCGTGGAAAAGGAGCTGAGCGGGGGCGAAGCCCAGACCACCAATAACCGCATGGAACTGACCGCCCTGATCGAGGCGCTGGCGGTGCTCAAAGAACCCTGCGAGATCCTTCTGTGCAGCGACAGCAAGTACGTGATCGACGGGCTGCAGAAAGGATGGGCCAAGGGCTGGAAGGCCCGGGGCTGGAAAAAGGCGGATAAATCCCCGGCGCTGAACCCCGATCTGTGGGATCGGCTTTTGACCCTGGCGCAACCGCACACCATCCGGTACCAGTGGATCAAGGGGCATGCCGGCCACCCGGAGAATGAGCGCTGCGACCGGCTGGCGGTGGAACAGAGCCGCCGGTACGGGGGGCGGCAGGGCTGATCGGCGCATTTTTTGTCCGCAGGGTCTTGCAATCTACACCAAAAAGGTATATATTAGTTTCAGCGGAGGCCGCGGGCTGTCCGCAATTCTAGCAAAGCAAGGTGACGCACTTATGGAGCGTATCGTTTATTTGGATAACGCCGCCACCACCCCGGTAGATCCGCTGGTGGTGCAGGCGATGTTGCCGGTGCTGCAGGGGCCGGGCGGCAACCCCAGCAGCCATTACAGCATCGGTTATGAGGCCAAGGAGCAGTTGGATACAGCCCGCGCCCGGGTGGCGGCGGTGCTGAATTGTCTGCCTGGTGAGGTCTACTTCACCGGGGGCGGTTCGGAGGCAGACAACTGGGCCATCAAGGGCACGGCCCGCAAACTGGCCCGGCAGGGAAAGAAGCATCTGATCACCAGCGCCTTTGAGCACCATGCGGTGGTACATGCCATGCAGGCGCTGGAGAAGGACGGCTTTGAGGTGACCTGGCTGCCGGTGACCACCGACGGCTTTGTGAAGCCCGAGGATGTGGCGGCCGCCATCCGGCCGGACACCGCGCTGGTCAGCGTGATGCTGGCCAACAACGAGATCGGCACCATCCAGCCGATCAAGGAGATCGCGGCGATATGCCGGGAAAAGAAGGTCTGGTGCCACACCGACGCGGTGCAGGCGGTGGGGGCCATTCCGGTGGATGTGAAGGACCTGGGCGTGGATATGCTCAGCCTGAGCGGCCATAAATTCAACGGCCCCAAGGGCGTGGGCGCGCTGTACATCCGACGCGGCGTGCTGCCGGACAACCTGATCGACGGCGGCGGGCAGGAATCCCGGCGCCGGGCGGGCACCGAGAATGTGGCGGGCATCGTGGGCCTGGGCGCGGCCATTGAACTGGCTGCCGCCCGCATGGAGGACAAGCGGGCCCATCTGGTCCAGCTGCGGGATTATGTGATCCAGCGGGTGCTGGCCAATATTCCCCAGACACGCCTGAACGGCGACGCGAAGAACCGTCTGCCCGGCAACGCGAACATCAGCTTCGCGGGCCTGGAAGGGGAGACCATCCTGCTGGATCTGGATATGCGCGGGATCTGCGCCTCCACCGGCTCGGCCTGCAACAGCGATAGCCTGGACCCCAGCCATGTGCTGCTGGCGATCGGGCTTCCGCACGAAGCGGCCCACGGAACCATGCGGTTCAGCTTTGGCCCGCAGAATACAATGGAAGACGCAGAGTATCTGTGCAGCGCACTGGAAGAGATCATTCCGCAGCGCCGGGCCATGAGCCCCGTTTGGAAGCCGCTGCAGCGATAAGGAACAATAAGGAGGCACAACGCCATGGGAATGTATAGTGAAAAGGTAATGGATCATTTTGCCCATCCCCGCAATGTGGGGGAATTGCCTGACGCCAACGGTGTGGGCGAGGTGGGCAACGCCAAGTGCGGCGATATTATGCGGATGTATCTCAAGGTGGAGAACGGCCGCATTGAGGACGTCAAGTTCATGACCTTTGGCTGCGGTGCGGCCATCGCCACCAGCAGCATGGCCACCGAACTGATCAAGGGCCGCACCATTGAGGAAGCCCTGGGGCTCACCAACAAAGCGGTGGTGGAGGCGCTGGACGGGCTGCCCCCGGTCAAGGTTCACTGCAGTGTTCTGGCCGAACAGGCGGTTAAGGCGGCTTTGAGCGATTACTACCGTCGTCAGGGCGTGGACCCGGAGCCCATTGTGGGCAAACTGACCGAAGATTGTCATGCCTGCGAGGGGGGACACTGCGGTGTCTGAGGCGGGTTTTTCCACCTTTGAGCAGCAGGACGGAATTCTGGTGGCCTTGAGCGGCGGCGTGGACAGCAGCGTGTGCGTGCGGATCCTGCAGCAGCAGGGCTTTGCCGTACAGGCGGCGGTGATCCGGTTTTCACCCGCTCATGAGAGTGCGGTGCAGGCAGCCCGCCAGGCGGCCGACCAGCTGGGCGTGCCGCTGCATGTCATCGACGCCCAGGAGGAGTTTGACCGGCTGGTGATCACCCCGTTTTGTGAGAGTTATTGCCGGGGCGAGACACCCAATCCCTGCATCCGGTGCAATCCGGCGCTTAAATTCCGACTTCTTGTGCAGCAGGCCGATCGATTGGGCATTGAACTGATCGCCACCGGGCATTATGCCCGGGTCGTGGAGGACGAAGACGGGCTTTGCCGTGTGCATCGCCCTTTGAGCGAAGCCCGCGACCAAAGCTATATGCTGTATCGGCTGGGGCAGGATATTCTGCGCCGGCTGGTGCTGCCGTTGGGCGAGTTTGAAAAGGACGATATCCGGGTAATGGCCCGGGAGAGCGGCCTTTCCTGCGCCGACGCGCCGGACAGCATGGAGATCTGCTTTATCCCTGACGGGGATTATACGGCTTTCATCCGTGCCCGCGGCATGACCGATCGTCCCGGCCGGTTCATAGGCCCAGAAGGGCAGGACCTGGGCGCCCATAAGGGCGTGGCCAGCTACACGGTGGGGCAGCGCCGGGGCCTGGGCATCGCGTTGGGCGAGCCGGTGTTTGTGCAGCGTATTCTGCAAAACGGCGACATCCAGCTGGGCCGGGCCGGGCAGGAGTTTGCCCGCCGGGTCCGTTTGCGGGATTGGGCGGGCCCGTCCGCTATGCCCCCCGCGGGCAGTTATCAGGCCCGCATACGCAGTGCGGCCCGTCCGGCGCCCTGCCGGTTTGACGGGGCGGAATGGCTGGAATTTGACGATCCGGTGCGGGCCCCTGCCCCCGGTCAGAGCGCGGTGCTCTATGCGGGCGGCGCGGTGCTGGGCGGCGGCGTGATCAAGGATTTTGCCTGAGAACGGATATTCACAACCGAAAGATTCTTTCAACAGACGATAAAAGGGCGGTTCGCCACGGATTCATTCCGCGACGAACCGCCCTTTTCCTTTACGGCTGCGCTTTTCGATTGCCGGACATGCGGTATCATGGAAAGGTAGCTGACGCTGCAAACCAGCGGGAAAGGAAGTTGAAAATGAAACACAGAATAACTCGGAAGGATATTGCGCGTTTTGAACAGGATTTGTTCGCACGGGAACGAGCGGGAAACACAATCGAGCGGTACCCGGCGCAGATCACGCAGTTTGCGGATTGGGCAAAGGGCGGACTGGTGGACAAAGAGAGGGTCGTGCAGTACAAACAGTGGTTGATGGAACGCTATTCCCCGGCCAGCGTCAATGTAACCCTTGCGGCCTTGAACAGCTTTTTCCGATTCAAAGGTTGGCAGGAGTGCTGTGTGCGGCCGGTGAAGGTACAGAGAAAATACTATAGACTCTTATAGTGTGGCAGAGTTTTTCTTCCTTGGCAAGGCGCCGGTTTATTTTACGCTTACGTTCATGTATTAGCTAGACATACTGTTTCTCCTTTTCTAATAATAAAATGAAAAAGCCATCTTGCATTTCCTGAACAAAACAGTTCGGGCACAAGATGGCTTTTGCTTTAAGAAAGCAAAAAAACCATTTCGAGCCGGGATTTACGGAACTCGAAATGGGTCTTTTATTCTTTCCATGGCTAGATAATACGACAAACCCGAACGAAAGTCAATACTTTATTTTGCGTCCGGGACCAAAAATCAAAAAGCTGCCCCGAAAAGTTAGATTGGCGGGGAATCAGTAAAAGCGGATGGCGGCAAAATGCCCTATGCGCCCGTATCGGAATGGCGGCTGGCAAAATGGGTAAAACGGTTCAGCGCCGGCTGCGGGCCTTCTATTCTGCCGATAAGCAAGCTACGCCTGCTTGTTTAACTGACATATATATTCTCCTTGGCTCCGTATCCACATGTCAATTCCGCTGCCAAAAACCTCGGCTTCGATCCAACTGCCGGAACTGTCTGGCAAGGTCTCAACAACCCGAGCCGTGGGCAGTCGATCCAGCACAGCCTCCAGGCTGGGGCCGGTATACAAAAAACGGATTTTTTGCAACTTTCCACCGTACATGAACTGGATACGCTTGCGCATTTCGCCTTCTTGAAACCGATCTCGATAAGGCACAGAGAAATGTTCGTCGGTCAGGTGATAAGTTTCTATTTTGTCTACTCGATAAATCGTGGGGGATTTGTCTTCCGGATTATCATACTGTGTTTGCCGGTCAATGCCTTCGATGAAAGCTGCCAGATAGAAATAGTATTCGCTGAACAGGATGCCAACGGGCTGTAACCGGCGATGGCGTACAGAGTGGTCATGCGTGCCGCGATACTCAATTTCTACCACTTGATGGTGCTGGATAGCCTGGCCCAGGTCCCAGAGTTTGTTCACAAACTTGCGGCCATGATGGGGCGGAACATAGTGGAAACGCTCGTTTGCCACCAGTTCTTCTACGGCCTTCATGCTGGCGCGGGGAGAACAGCAGGCAATAAGTTTGTCCAGGATAGGGTCTATCTCGGCTTCTACCATAGAACGGCTTTCCAACAGTATTTTGCAAACGGCCAGAATTTCGCTGTTGGTCAGCCGCATGGCATCAGTGTCTGTTAGTTTGTAACCGTCCACACTTCGGTCGTAGGACAGATCTTTTCCGTTTTCGCTGTAATATCCACGAAGCGTATTAATATCCCGCTGAACGGTCTTTAGGGTGATGGAAAAACGTTCTGCGCACTGACGTTTGTAAAGAATGCCGTTCTCGATGAGTTTTTGCTGCATCCACAGCAAACGATCCATACGACTGACAGACACGTTGACTCCTCCGCTTCCTTTGTGTAAACGAAATACCTGAATAGAAACCAATCACTCATCCAGCATGTTTATTATACTTCTCCTCCGACAGGGGTTTCAACGTAAAGCCATAATTTTTGTTGGCGGCCCATAAAAGTTATATTGCTTTATGGTACAAGGCGTATACCGCCCCCATATCATCCAACAAGGCAACCGTTTGCTCCGCTGCGTCATATCGGGCGGTTTCGTACCAGCCGTCCGGCGCCACACTCTGGAAGAATCTGTAGGTCTGGTCGGCAAGTTGTTCGAGTTCGGTGTAGAGATAACCGCCAAACTGATACGCATCAATGGAGAGAGTGCCTGCAGCCGCTCCGGAGGAGTCGCTGGCGAGAGTATAAATTCCCCACCAGTCCCGAGGAAGGGAAGCGCCATCAGGAGCATCGGGCCGGGAATAGCTGGCTAAATAAGTCCCGGCAGCATCATACTCTTCCAGCGTTGTGCCATCCGCTGAGCAAATGTATTGAGCGAAAAGAGAATTATCATAATTGTCGGTTTGACGGATCTGATAGCTTCCGTCTTCCAGTTGCTGGGCCTGTTCACTGCAATAGTTCAGGCTTTCCTCATAGGTGAACCGATAGCCACGCACAGGGTCCTGCCACACACCGTACCAGGGCGTTTCGGCGGGTGCTACCACATAGTCGTTTGGCATGATTGCAGCGCTGGTGATGAATGCGCCCTCGCCCCATCCATCTTGCGGCAGGGCCTCCTGCTCGGTGTAAGACGGCAAGCCTTGCAGCTCATCCGCCCATTGTGCCATGGCAAGGGAATATCCCAGCCGGCTGCTGCCCCCTACTGCCACAGCCAAAAGGACACAGCCAAGCACCACGGAGAGCGGAGACGCCGGGATCACGTCGGCATTGCCGCCTGTCTGCTTGTACAAAGCATGGACATAGTTCTTCCCATTCAAAATGGCCACGGCTAAGCCCCAAAAAAGCCCGATACCGTTCAGCACAAGGGATAGGGTCAGCAGTGTGGGGTCAAAAGTCAAGCCCGCATAGGCGGACAGGCCGGAGTCGACCACAAGCAACAGGATAACCGGCAGATAGGTTTTGGCGAAAAGGGGATAGCTTTTATGGTAAAGCTGCTGGAACGGACCAAAAACGATAGAAAACAGGCTGTATTTGAAATCCAGGGGCTTGCCTGTCTGGATGCGTGAAAACTGCTCGCGAAAATGCTGATTCTTCAAAGGAGGTACACCGGCAGGGGATGCCGGCCTTGGGCGATCCTCCTTCTGGACCTGCTCCATCTCAGGCGTAATTTCCAAAAATCTTTTGATTTTCCCCTCGGTGCTCATAGGTGCTTCCTGGACCGGAGCAACGGGTTGCCCGCAAACAGGGCAGAACCGTGCCGTGTCTTCCAGTTTAGAACCACAGTGCTGGCAAAAAGACATATAATAGTTCCTCCTTTTACAGGGAAAACGCTGTCCCTGTGTGTATAAGAGTACTGTACCACGATGCCTTGGACAGACGAGTGTCCATCAAAAAAGATATTCAGGATTGGTGTTCAAATATCGCCGCTAAATTGATGGGCGCGCTGGAGAGTCTCTTTCACGCGAAAGGGAAAGTAAACGCGGAGATTCAAAAAATGACCGGCAACTAACGTTTGCCGGCCGAGAAAATATTAGGATTTTCGATGAATCCGGAACGATGCGCGAGTTTGTACAAAAAAATCGATTTCTTTTGGGGATGGGAATTGGGCGCACCACGATCCAAGCGTTTTTAACCTTATGAAATGAAATATTACTGTCCCCGTGAGGGGAGTAAGATGCATCAAGTAGGCTGCGGCTCCGGGCCATTGTCCATCCGGTTACTGTCCCCGTGAGGGGAGTAAGATGCATCAACGGGTAGCCACCGTGGAGGTGGCCGCCGACGGCCTGGCCAAGCTGCCGCTGGAACACTGCTCTGTCTACTACCTGGTAGTGGAGGAGGCCCCGATCAACGAGCCGGCGCCGGAAGTTGAGCAGGAAGCCCCTGCCCCGGCGGATCCGGATCCTGTGCAGTCTCAGCAGGAGGCTTCTGCCCAGGGCGGCTCTTCGGCTGTGCCCCTGGTCCTTGGTGGCCTGGTGCTGGTCGTCGTGATCGTGGCGGTGTTCTTCATCGCCCGCCGTCGCAAGGAGTAATCCCAACATAAACTTATGCAACGCGCCCCTTCCGGTCCAAACACCGGGAGGGGCGCGTTGCGCTTTGCATGGTTCGTTTTGTGGATGCCGATTGCGGTAGGCAAGTGAGAAACTGATTCTCAATTTTTCGCTTAGAAGATTACAATTTTATTACATGCCGGGATTTTCCCTTGAAATCCCGGTTAAACTTGTGATTTATCCTGGTTTTATTTGTATTTTTTATACAAGAAGCCAGGAAACCGGTTTATTACTTTGCCATTGCATACTGCCGCTCACAATGGTACGCTTAAAACACAGAGGATGCGCTTCCGAAAACAAAAATGCAAGGCAAAGGAGAATACGGTATGAGCAGATTCAAACGATGGACCGCCGCGCTTCTGGCGCTTCTGTTTCTCTTCGTGATGGCTCCCGCCGCCGCGTTTGCAGAGGGAGAGGATCACATCCTGATCTATGCCCAGGTGCCTGAGGACTGGCAGGCTCCCCATATCTGGGCCTGGGCCGACGACGGCACCAACGCCTTCGCCGCCTGGCCGGGCGAGGCCATGGAAGCGGACCCCGACAACCCCGGCTGGTACCGATGCTGGGTACCGGCTGCGGCTACCAACATCATCATCAACGCCAGCGAGGGCACGGTGCAGACCACCGACCAGAAAATCGAAGCCAAAAATACCTGGTTCACCATCGCCGGTCCGGAGGAGGTAACGGTCAGTTACGACCAGCAGACCCAGGGCGAACTGCCGGAATATGTGGCGACTTTCAAAATTCACGCCCAGGTTCCGGAAAGCTGGCAGGACGTAGGACTGTGGGCCTGGCTGGATCCGGACGGCACCAATGCCTTTGATCCCTGGCCCGGCAAGGCGATGGCGGCTGGGGAGGACGGCTGGTATACCGCCTCCGCGCCGGTGTGGGTCAACCGCATCATCGTGAACGGAAATGGCGGCGAGGTGCAGACCGAAGACCTTTCCATTGATCCGGCGGAGATCTGGGTCACGGTGGCCGAGGACGGCAGCGCCGAGTTCACCTACAACGACCCCAACGCCCCGGTGGCCGAGGACATCACCGTGCGGGTGAAAGCCCCCGCCGACTGGGCCGGCCCCTGCCTGTGGGCCTGGTCTGCCCCGGACGGTACCAACGCATTCACCGCCTGGCCCGGCGAACCGCTGGAAGATACCGGCGACGGCTGGCTGACCCTGACGGTTCCCGGCTGGGTGAACAGCCTGATCGTGAACGGCAGCGAGGGCTCGGTGCAGACGGGTGATCTGTCGGTGGAACCGGGCAAGGATGTGTGGATCGTGGTGACCGACGCCGAGAACGCAGCGGTAAGCTATGAGGAACCGGCGGACGCGGCGTCCGCCCCGGACAGCGCCGCGGCGCCCGCGGCCGAACCGGAGGCGCCGGCGGAAGAAACGGGCGGCATGGCTGCCGGCGGGATCGTGGCCATTGTGGTGGTGGTGATCCTGGTTGCGGGCGGTGTGTTCCTGGCTATGAAGAAAAAGAAATCGTAAACCCGCGGCGGCGCAGGCGTGCCTATGTCTGCGCCGCCTGACGCGGTTCACCCCCGCATCGCGGGACGCAAGGGAGGTATTGTATGAAACGCTTGTTCGCAGCCCTGTTGAGCCTGTGCCTGGCGGCCGCGCTGCTGACCGCCTGCGGGGCCCCTGCCGCCGACCCGGACGGTCCGGTGACCATCACCATCTGGCACGACAAGGAGGACGAGGTGGCCGCGGTGCTGCAGGAGGAACTGGATCAGCTGGCTCCGGAGATCCAGGTAAAGCTGGAGCGCAAGGACGGCCTGACCGACTCCCTCAAGATGGTGGGCAACGACCCAAACGCCGCGCCGGACATGTACTTCTTTGCGCATGACAAGATCGGCGTGTTTGCCGAGATGGGGATTCTGGCGCCTATTACCGATTTCGTGGACGAAGAAACCCTGACCGGGTATCTGCCCATGACCATAGAAGCCGCCACCTATAAGGGAGAGATCTACCAACTGCCGCTGTATTTTGAGACCCTGCTGTACATGTACAACCGCCTGTATATGAGCGACGACGAGGTGCCCGCCACCACCGAGGAACTGTACGCCTACATGGAGCAGACCACCCAGGGCGGTCACTACGGCTTTGTGGAACAGCACAGCACCGCCTATTACGCCGCGGGCTGGCTGCACGCCTTCGGCGGCTACATTCTGAACAGCGAAGGCCAGCCCGGCCTGGATGACCCGAACACGGTCCGGGCGCTGGAATACCACAAGAAATTTGTTTCCCTCATGCCTACCGAAGGGGAATATGCCACCGTCAACACCCTGTTCCGGGAGGGGAAAGCCCACTCCACCATCGGCGGGCCCTGGCTGGTGCCCACCGCCCGGGAAGCGGGCATCGATCTGGGGATCGCTCCCATGCCGGTGGTGGATGAAACCGGAAATCCCATCGCGCCCTATTCCGGCGTGCAGGGGATACATGTGCTGAAGGTGGCGGCGGAGCGCAAGCACGACGCCATCCTCAAGGTGCTGGACGTGCTGACCGGCGACAGCGTAGGCACGGCCATTGCCGCCGCCAGCGGCTGCGCTCCCGCCCGGGAAAGCTGTTACGAGGATCCGGCGGTGGCGGAAGACGAGATGGTCATGGCCATGTACGAGACCGCCCAAAACGCGGTGCCCATGCCCAACGTGCCGGAGATGGATGTGATGTGGACGGTGAGCGAAAACCTGCTGGTGGAGGTCAACATGCAGGGCGCGGACCCGCAGACCAGCGCGGCAGCCGCCCAGCAGCAGGCGTTGAGCCTGATCGAACAGATGCAGTGACAGCCGGGATCAGCCCGGTGGAAGGGGGAGCCATGAAACAACGGAAAATGACCTTTTACAGCTGGCTGTGCAGCGCCCCGTCGCTGCTGCTGATCCTGCTCATCGTGGTGTTTCCCATTCTCTATACCGCGTATATCTCGGTCACAAACATGAACGTTTACCACTGGTTCAACTTCTCCTTTGTGGGGATGGAGAACTACCGGGATGCTCTGTTCGTGTTTGATTCCGGCTTTTTGGCGGCGCTGGGGCGCACGGTGGTCTGGACAGCGCTGAATATGGCTCTGCAGCTGGTTCTCGCCTTTGTGCTGGCCAGCCTGCTGAATATCCGGGAATTCCGGGGCCGCAAGCTCTACAAGACCATCCTGATGGTGCCCTGGGCAATTCCGGGGTACGTGTCCATCCTGCTGTGGAAGACCGGGATGTTCAACTCCCAGTTCGGGCTGCTGAACCAGTGGATGGAGGGCTTGGGCCTGCAGGCGGTGCGCTGGCTGGCAAACGATGTTTCCGCCTTCCTGTGCTGCACGGTGGTGAACCTGTGGCTGGCGCTGCCCTTCATGCTCATGATCATGGACGGCGCGCTGCAGGCGGTGGACAAAAGCTTTTACGAGAGCGCGATCCTGGACGGGGCCACCTGGCTGCAGCGGGCGGTGCACATTACCATCCCCGAGATCCGGGGCATCATTGGTCCGGCGGTCCTGATCACCCTGTTTACCACCTTCAAACAGTTCGATGTGATCTATCTGCTGACCCAGCAGGCAGGGGCCCGTACCGGGGCCAACATCCACACCATCCTGACCTATGCGTACGAGAACGCCTTTATTACCAACAACTACGGGTATAGTTCGGCGGTGTCCATGATCATCTTCGCCGTGCTCGTTCTCTTCTCCACCGCGGTGAATCGCCGCAAAAAGGAGGGCTGACCCATGACAACGCGCCAACGGCGCCGGGCACGGCGCGGCCTTGCGCAGCTGCTGCTCCATCTGCTGTTTCTGGCAATCTGTTTTGCCACGCTGGTGCCCATTCTGTATGCGGTATCGGTATCCCTCAACGCCGACAACAGCCTGCTCAGTTCCAACTTCCGGTTTATCCCGGAGCGGTTCACCCTGCACAACTACCAGGCCGTCTTTACCCAGGAACCGGTAATGCTCTGGCTGGGCAACACCCTGCTCCTGGCGCTGAGCACGGTGGCCATCTGTCTGGCGGTGTCGGTGCCCGCGGCCTATGTCTTTTCCCGCATGCGCTTTCGGGGCCGCCGCCCGGTGCTGCGGCTGCTGATCCTGCTCTACTCCTTCCCCTCAGTGCTGTCCATGTTTGCCATCTACCGGCTGCTCAGCCCGATGGGGCTGGTGAACAGCCGGTTGGGGCTTATCCTGATCTATACCGGCACCATGGCGGAGTTCGGCCTTTTGAACATGAAAGGGTACTTTGACACCATTCCGGTGGAGATCGAGGAGGCGGCCGCCATCGACGGCGCCTCCCGCGCCCAAATCGTGCTGCGGGTGGTGCTGCCCCTGGCGCGGCCCAGCATCCTGGTTACCGCGGTGCAGGTGCTGATCTATGTGTGGAATGAATATCTCTTTGCCACCACCTTCATGACCGGCGCAGAACACTACACCCTGGCGGCGGGGCTCTACTCCCTGCAGGCCACCGAGATCAGCGGCAGCTGGCCGGTATTCGCCGCCGCGTCGCTGGTGGTGAGCCTGCCGATCTTGGTGGTATTCTTTGCCGTCCAGCGGCACATGACCTCCGGCCTGACCGCCGGCGGGGTAAAGGGATGACCAAAAGAGAGGTGAACCAAAGATGAACTATCAGACTGTGCGGCACATTCCCATGTCGCAGGACGCGCACGGCATCGACCCGGAGCATGTGGTTTTCCGGCTGCGAACCGGCCGGGATGACTGCAGGCGCTGCACCCTGTTTTATGCCGACCGCGCCTGCCGGGTAACGCCGGTGACCTTTTCTTCGGTGGATATGAAAAAAGAAGCGCAGGACGCGTGGTTTGACTACTACCAGGTCATCCTGAAAAGCCCCTACCGGCGTATCTGCTATTATTTTGAACTGGACGACGGTCAGACTACCTGCCTGTATTATGGCGACTTTTTTGCCCGCGAGAGGGTGGACGACCGCTCGGAATACTACCAGCTGCCCTACAACCACCCGGCGGATATCGCCGCGCCGCCTGCCTGGGTGCGGGACGCGGTGGTCTACAACATCTTTCCGGACAGCTTTGCCACCTCCCGGCGCTTTATCTCCGACACCCCCACACAGCGGGAGTGGAAAGGGCAGACCACCCACGGGAAACGGGGCGGGACCCTGCGGGGCGTGCGGGAAAATCTGGACTATCTCGAGGATCTGGGCGTCAACTGCCTGTATCTGAATCCCATCTTTGCGGCAGGGGAGTACCACAAGTACGATCTGCTGGATTACTACCACATCGACCCCTGCTTTGGCACCGACGAGGAATTCCGCCAGCTGGTGCAGGACTGCCATGCCCGCGGGATGCGGGTCGTCATTGATGGGGTATTCAACCATGTGGGCTGGCACTTTTTTGCCTTTGAGGACGTGGTGCGCCAGGGAGAAGCCTCCCGGTACAGGGACTGGTTCTACCACCTGTCCTTTCCGGTGCGGCGGCCGGAGGACCCGGAGGCCTACCCGGATTACGAGTGCTTCGGCTACGAGCGGATGATGCCCAAAACCAACACGCAAAATCCCGAGGTGGAAGCCTATTTCTGCGACGTGGGCCGGTACTGGGTGCGGGAGTTCGGCATCGACGGCTGGCGGCTGGACGTGGCCAGCGAGATCAACGATGGATTCTGGCGGGCGTTCCGCCGGGCGGTCAAGCAGGAAAACCCGGACTGTGTGCTGATCGGTGAGGTGTGGGAGAGCGCGGGCCACTGGCTGGCCGGGGACATGTTCGACTCTACGATGAACTATGACCTGCGCAAGCACTGCCGCCGCTTTTTTGCCGAGCGCTCCATCGACGCGGCCGCCTTCGACGGGCGTGTGACCCACATGCGGATGCGCTACAAGCTGCCCATGACCTACGCCCAGCTGAATCTGCTGGACAGCCACGACGTGAGCCGGTTTTACTCCCTCTGCGGAGAGGAGGGAGCACGGATGCGGCTGGCGGTGCTGTTCCAGATGACCTTCCTCGGCGCGCCCTCGGTCTTTTACGGGGATGAGCGGGGCATCGCCGGAATGCGGGAAGACGAGTACCGGCATCCTATGGACTGGTCCGGCGCGCCTTGTCCGCTGGCTGACTTTTACCGGCAGGCCATCCGGCTGCGCCGGGAGCAGCCGGCGCTGCGACGGGGCGGCTTTCGCACCCTCTGCGCGGAAGGCGGATTGTATGGGTATCGCCGCGCCGACGACGAGAGCGCCGTCAGTGTCTGGCTGAATAACCAGGAGCAGGAAGCCCGACTGCCCGCCGCGCCGGGCCAGCTGTTGTGGGCCCAGGGGCTGGAGAATGGGCGGCTTGCCCCCATGGGCTTCGCGATATTCCGAGAGGAGCATGCACCATGAGCGTTACCATCCGGGACGTGGCCCAGAGGGCCGGGGTCTCCAAGGCCACGGTGTCCAAGGTGCTGAACGATTCCTACTCCATCTCCCAGGCCACCAAGGACCGGGTGCGGGCTGTGATTCAGGAACTGGGCTACAGCCCCAACCGCCGGGCCCAGAGTTTCGCTACCGGCAAGACGCGGAATATCCTGTTTTTGGCCTGGATGGAGCATGGGGTGGGCTTTTCCAACCCCCATCTGTTCGAGATCCTGGCCGGGACGGAGAATGCCCTGTCCCGCAAAGGCTACGGCCTGATTCTTCGGCAGTGTACCCCGCAGGAACTCATAGAGCGCTATACGGAATTGCTCTGCAGCGAGTATGTGGACGGCGCAATCCTGCATGCCTCTGTGGTGGACAAGGCGGTGGCACGGGCCCTGATGGAGGCGCCGTTGCCCTATATTGTGGTGGGCATGCCGGACTTTGCCAATCAGCTCTGCTGGATCGACACCAACAACAGTGTGGCCGGGCAGATCGCCGCCACCCATCTGCTGGCGAAGGGGCGTGACCGGCTGGCCTTTATCGGCGGCCCCAAGGAGGACGCCATCTCTACCCACCGGCTCAGCGGATTTTTGGATCGGCTGGAGGTCAATCTGCCGGCGGGATATATCCGCAGCGGAGAACCCACCCGGGATGGGGGCTACGCCGCCGCGCAGGCGCTGATGGCGATGCCCACGCCCCCCAACGGGATCGTCTGCGCCAACCAGTATATCGCGTATGGCTGCGTGCAGGCGCTGAAGGACGCGCGGAAGGCCATTCCCCGGGACGTGGCGGTGCTGACCTTCGACGATTTCCCCTTTTCCCAGGTGTTGGATCCGCCCCTCACGGTGGTGAATCTGGACATGTACGATATGGGAGAACAGGCGGCGAAAATCGTCCTGCGGCGAATTCGCCGTCCGCAGTTGCTGGTGCAGTCCCAGACAACGCTGCCCTCGCTGATCGAGCGGGCCTCCACCGCCGCGGAGTGAGCCGTCCGCAGCAGGTGCACAAAGAAAAACAGCGCTTTGTTTCCGGTGTGTGACGCCGAAAACAGAGCGCTGTTTTTTATACTCCGGTAAGATGTAAGGAAGTTAATGGGATTGCCAGCAACCGTAAACGAGAGTATTGTATATAAAGAAATTTCCTTGTATGTCCCTTTTGTCGGCAGTCCGGCTGCGTGATGTTCTCCACGAATGGGATGGGCGGAATCGGGAAGGGACAAAACCCCGGCGATGACCGGGGGCTGCTGCCTGTTTTCATGCTAAAAAACTTGTAACGTTTTCCGAAGTCGCTGGTCATATAAATAGAAGGACGCAAGGGAGCCTGTTTGATGTGGCCGGATTCACGGTTGCGGGGCTTTCCGGGCATCCCAAAGAAAGCTGCCCAAAAGCGGAAAGGAAGTGAGGTGCTGGAGTGAAAGACTTTGAATCGATCTATTCAGAGTACTATGATGCGGTATTTCAATATACACTTTCCCTTTGCAAAGACGAGGCATGGGCGGAGGAACTCACGCAGGAGGCTTTCTTTACTGCACGGGATTTTCCTGCAAAAACTTCACAACATCATGCATGATACATACCTCCTGGTTCGAATGTGGGGTTTGGAATTGCAACTTTTCTCTTGCAGGATTATAATAATTCTGTAAGTATCTATTATAAAGTAAGCACTTTTTTGTGCTGTAGTTACAAAAAAGAAACGATTGGAAGGCGTGATACCATGCAGCAAACAAAAGAATTACCTGCCTGCCCGGTAGAGACAACGCTTATGCTGATCGGTGATAAATGGAAGGTCCTGATCCTGCGCGACCTCATGCCGGGAACAAAGCGGTTTGGAGAGCTCAAAAAGTCCATTGGCAGCGTTTCCCAGAAAGTTCTCACTGCCCAGCTGCGGGACATGGAAGAAAAAGGGCTGGTGAGCCGCAAAGTATATGCGGAAGTTCCGCCGCGGGTGAAGTACAGCCTGACAGACCTGGGAAAAAGCCTGGAACCCATTCTGGACGCCATGCGGACATGGGGGGAGAACTATAAGGCGCAGAACATGTGAAAAGCTGCGGGGGCAGCCTTGAAAAGGGCTGCCCCCGCAGCTTTTGGCCGGTCAGAGCGGGCGGAAACATTCTGGCAGAGTGTCTTCGACGGCCTTTTTGACAATAAGGCCCTTGAAAGCCCTGCCTATAGGACCGGACCTGTGCTATGCTTAGGATAAGCAAACCGTAATGGCTTGCGGTGAGGCAAAAATGTGCGGAACA
>CALXIA010000003.1 GCA_944388245.1 uncultured Gemmiger sp.
CTTTGCCACAAATGAACCGTCAGCCGATGTAATGTAGTAGGTAGCGTAAACCACCCTTTATACAGTAACTCCCAGAAGTGAATCGTTAAGATATTTGCCACGATGCTCACGGCTTCGGAGACTTTTCTCAAAAGAATATCCATAGGCGGCAAGGGAATGGTTATCCCAAGTCTTCCTCTGCAAAGAAATCAAGGCATCCAGGGCTAAGGTTAGTTTTGTGCGATTGCATTTGCATAAATTCTCTCCATCTATGTATTCCATGAGAAGATAGGTTTTATCTCCGGCAGAAATTTTTTGGTGTATGATTGGAATGCAGCTATCGTTTAATTCTGAGAGAATCAAGCGATACGTTTCTGCTTCGTTGCCTTTTGCCTCTTTGAGAATATATTGGGCAGTGCCTGTATCAATGGTCCATACTTGATATGGCTCGTCATCCTCAACATGCTTGAGTTGGGTGATGACTGCTTGTTCAGTTATAGGAACAACATAGATGAGTTTAATAATATCCTTTAATTCCATTTTATGCCACATCCTCGTGTTTTGCTCTTTATTAAACGCTATATCTTAGTTGCAATGAGATTCCAACAATAAGAACAAGGTAATTATTAGTTTATCCCAGTCTACCATTGAAGATAAGAAGAAGGAAAGCCCCTTATTTTGAGAAAAAATTTCAAAATAAGGGGTTGAGTTTATTTCCTTTGCCGGCTGGTAAGAAAAGTTTGACCAACAAATTGACGCTTTCAAACTTTAAGTAATTTGCTTCAAAAAAGAAGGGGGTTCGAGTCCCACCAGTTAGGGAAAAAGGTCCGTTAGCATTTATGAAATTTTAGGTAAAATTTTGAGGGGGTAAATCCTGGAAACAGTTGATGCCGTAGGCTGAAAGCCTACGGCATCTATACTGTTTTGATAATATGGCGGAGAAGGAGGGATTTGAACTTGCTTCGCAAGCCCTCTTGCGGTACCCGGGTCGGGCTGCGGCGGCGGTGCCGCCTTGCCTTCCCCGACCGCTGCGCCAACAAATCCTCGCTGCATCCGCCACCGGCGGCGCTCGGATTTGTTGCCCGCGCCTCCGGCGCTCGGGTTCCATCCATCGCCATATCCGCCAAACAAAACGGGCCGCACAGTTCGTGCGGCCCGTTTTGCTTGGCGGAGAAGGAGGGATTTGAACCCTCGCGCCGGTTTCCCGACCTACGCCCTTAGCAGGGGCGCCTCTTCGACCTCTTGAGTACTTCTCCAGAGCAAAGTGATTGGTAAATCTTTGGTTGTAAAAATGGCGGAGAGGGTGGGATTCGAACCCACGGCCCTTGCGGGTCACCGGTTTTCAAGACCGGCTCCTTAAACCACTCGGACACCTCTCCCCAGTGGACACCCCATCCGCCGGGTCGGAGTGCGTTATATATAGTACCATGCCGAATCAGCTTTGTCAAGCTGTTTCACCAATTTTGCCCGGTTTCTCGCCCAGGTTTTGCCCCGCCGGAATACGCGGGGGATTTTCCACCCTTTTTCCGGGGCTTTTTCTGTGGAAAAGTTGAAAACTTTGTTGAAAAGTATACTCGCCGTAAAAAACGACCCGGCAGGCCCTTTGCGGGCGGCCTGTCGGGTCGTGAGCGGGTTATTCCTCGTCGCCGCCCTCGATGGGGGCGGACGCGCCGCCGTGGCTGGCCAGATATTCCTCAAAACTCTGGAACTTCTGCTGGGGCGGGCGGCGGCTGATCAGCAGCAGGCCCGGGTCCTCGTCCCGGGCGGCGGCTTTGGCCTTGCCACGGGGCGGGGTCTGGGCGGGCTTTGCGGCGGATTTTTCCCCGTGGGACGGCTGGGGTTTGGCGGCCGGTTTGGCCGAAGCGGACCGCTCGCCCCGGGCGGGTTTGCCACTCTGGGGCTGGGCCGGGGCCTTGGCCCCGTTCTGCCGGCCGCGTGCCGGCGCCTGGGCCGCGGCTTTGGGGGCCGCGGGCTGCTGTTTGGCCGGGGCCGGGGCGGCGCTCTCCTGGCCGCGGGCGGCCTGCTCGCTCTCGGCGGCGGCCCGGCTCTGGGCCCGGCGGCGACGGCGGCGGCGCTTGGCGCTGGCGCTCAAAGGCTGGTTTTCGTTGGATTCCCTCTGGTTTTCCGGCATGGGGGATCGGTCTCCTTTCCTGGTTTGTTCCGGTTTGCGGGCGGGGGGCGCGTCCAGCTCTTCCGGGCTGGTCAGCACCGGGATCGCCCGGCGGTTGAGTTTTTCGATTCCGGCCAGATACTCCTCCTGCTCGCTGGAGCAGAAGCTGATGGCCACCCCGCCCTGGCCGGCCCGGCCGGTGCGGCCGATCCGGTGCACGTAGGTCTCGGGCACCTCGGGCAGGTCGTAGTTGAACACGTGGCTCAACTCGTTGATGTCGATGCCCCGGGCGGCGATATCGGTGGCCACCAGCACCCGGGTGCTGCCCTTCTTGAACCCGTCCAGGGCGGCCACCCGGGCGCTCTGGCTCTTGTTGCCGTGGATGGCCGCGGCGGTGACCCCGTTCTTGTTCAGGATGCGGGCGATCTTGTCCGCCCCGTGCTTGGTGCGGCTGAAGACCAGCGCGCTGGTCACCTCCGGCCGCTGCACCAGCTGGGTCAGCAGCGCGGGCTTGTCCGCCTTTTCCACATGGAACAGGTACTGGTCGATCCGGTCCACCGTGCTGGAGACCGGGTCCACCTTTACCGACACCGGCTTGTGCAGGATGCTGGCGGCCAGCCGCTCGATCTCGGCGGGCATGGTGGCGCTGAACAGCAGGGTCTGCCGCTGTTTGGGCAGCTGGCGGATCACCTTTTTCACGTCGTGGATGAAGCCCATGTCCAGCATCCGGTCGGCCTCGTCCAGCACGAACACCTCCAGCGCCGACAGGTCCACATGCCCCTGGCCGATCAGGTCGTTCAGGCGGCCGGGGCAGGCGGTGAGCACCTCCACCCCCCGTTTCAGGGCCGCCACCTGGGGCATCTGGCCCACCCCGCCGAAGATCACCGTGTGCCGCACCGGCAGATAGGCCCCGTAGGCGGCGAAACTCTCGTCGATCTGCAGGGCCAGTTCCCGGGTGGGGGTCAGGATCAGGGCCCGGATCTTGTTGCTTTTGACCGGGCTTTGGGCCAGCCGCTGCAGGATCGGCAGCGCGAAGGCCGCGGTCTTGCCGGTGCCGGTCTGGGCGCAGCCCAGCAGGTCCCGCCCCTCCAGCACCGGCGGGATGGCCTTCTGCTGGATGGGGGAGGGGGTCTCATAGCCCGCTTCGCGCACGGCGCGCAGCAGCGGTTCGATCAGATTCAGTTGTGTAAATGTCATGCTTACTCCTGTTCACACCAAAACCGGGTCCGCCGCAACCGGCGCCCGGCCACTCGCAAAGGAAAGCGCGCCGCCCCGCTCAGGGCAGGATGCGGCGACATTCCAGATAATACCGTTTGTCCCGGGCGTGGCCCATGCTGAAGGTCTTGCGGGGCAGCACCCCGCCCAGCACCACGCCCCGGAAGATATCCGCCTTGGCAAAGGGCGGCAGCAGCACCCCGACGGCCCCGCCGCCGGCGCAGAGGGAGGCCACCGCCTCCTCGTCGTGGATGAAATCCACCGTGGCCGCCGGGTGGGCCGGCAGCCAGCTGCCCAGGAAGGCCTCCAGCGTGCCCACCGCCAGCGGATGCACCCGGTCATTGGCGGCCAGTGTCTGCCCGCCGGTCAGCCGGAACCGCTGCGCGCCGGGATCGGCCGGGTCGGCCCAGGCGTCCTTTTCCCGCAAAAAGGCGGCGAGATCCGCCGCGAAGGCGGCCGGATCGGCCCCGAACACCACCCGGTGGATCGGCTCGATGCCGATGGCCGGGCTGTGGATGTTGCACACCTCCGCCAGGCACCAGCGGGCGGGATGGGCGGCCTGCTCGGCCGGGGAGAGGGTGGGCTTGAGCTGCTCCCACCAGGCCTTGGCGGTGGCCAGGCTGTGGTTGCCGTCCCCCACCGCCAGGGTCAGGGGCGGCTGGCCGGCTGCCGCCGGATACCGGGCGTCAAAGGCTGCCTGGCTGCCCAGCGCCGCCAGCGCGTCGGTGACCGCCCGCACCCGGGCCGGATCCTCCACCGCCCAGCCCCGGATGGAGCCGCCCCCCAGCATCAGCTCCCCCTCATAGAGGGGCGGCCGCCCGGCGGCGGCCCGGCCCAGCGGCCCGAGCACCGTGTCCTGGGGATCGTCGATGAGCATCATCACGTGGGGGGATTCCAGCAGCGCCCCCTGGCGCACCCGCAGCCGGGGCGGGATGCGGGAGACCACCGTACCCTCGGTGGGGCGCACCGCCGGCCGCTCACCGGGGCTGTAGCTGTACTGTTCCAGGTCCACCGCCCCCACGATGCCCGCCCGGACCCGTCCGGTGGAATCCACCCGTTCCAGGTACACATACCCGTCCACCGCCCGGGTCAGCACCTGCCGGGCGTACCGCTCCATCGCCGTGTGGATGGCCTCGATCCGGGCCTCCACGTCCGGCTGCTCCAGATACACCTCCGGCAGCACCAGGTCCAGGGCGGTGGGGCCGTCCTGGGCGGCGGCGCGGGCGGCGGCCCAGTAGTCCGGCTGGCTGGTGAACTGGTCACAGGCCAGGCAGGCCCACCGGTCCAGCGGGACCGACGGGTCCGGCAGCAGGATGTGGGCGGGTACAAAGCAGGGCTCTGACATGGGGAGATCGTCCTTTCTGTATTTTTCCTGTTAATATTACTTCCCGTTGAAACGCACGAAAGGGCGGGGCGCTCCTTGGCGCGCCCGCGCCCTGCAGGGGATCGGCTTTATCGCGCAAAGCTGCCGGTGACCCCGGTGTGCAGCACCAGATGGTCGGCGTTCTGGGCGGCGGTGAGGGCCGCTGTGCGCTGGGTGCCGTCGTCCTCGGGGGAGAGGGCGTCCATATCCAGCACCAGATTGCGCACCCCCAGCCCGGCCAGGCTGCCGATGGTGTCGCTGGCTTCCAGGGCGGCCTGGTCGGCGGGGTACTCAAACCAGAGTACGCTGCCGTCCCCGTCGGCCTGCTGCTGCCAGGCGTCGATCAGGCCGGCCAGCTGGGCGGTCTTGTCGACCTCGGTAGCCAGGCCCGCGTCGTAGCCCGCGCCCTCCAGGCTGTAGCCGCTGGGGAACTGCACCCCGCTGAGCAGGAACTGGTCAAAGCCCAGCCCCTTGATCTCCGCGATCAGGTCCGCGATGTACTGCCGGGCCGCCGTGTCGGTGGGATCCAGCCAGGGCACCCCGCCCGCCGAGGCGGAGGCGTTGAGCCAGATCACGTCCTGGCTGCCGTAATGCACCGCCAGTTCCCGGTCGGTGTAGGGGGTGGTGGGATCCTCAAAGGCGCTGATCCCCGCCACCGGGATGAGCCCGGCCTCCCGGAAGACCCGGGCCGCCATGGCCGCGTCCACCAGCCTGCCCGCCTTGGACGGGGCGGCCAGTTCCACCTGGGAATCGTAGTACACATACCCCTGGGCGTCCTTGAGGGTGATGACCGCGTAGCTTACCCCCTGGCCCGCCAGATCGGCGGCGGTGGCGGCGGCCTGTTCCTCGTTGGACAATCCGCTCAGCGCCACATAACTCCAGTCGCCGGTGACGATGGCGGTGGTGGAGGCGGCGGGGGTGGCCTGCGGCGGGGCGGATTCGGGCGCGGAGGCCCCTTCGCTGCCGGAGGCGGCGGGATCGGAGGTGGAGGAGGCGGCCGGCCCGGCGTCCTGCCGGCCGTTTTTTATCGAGTACCACAGCCCGGTGCCCAGGTCCACCACCGGCCCGGCCACCAGCCAGCCCACCCCGAACAGGATCGCCAGCCCCAGCACCCATTTGAGGATGCGGCGGCGCAGCAGGCCGCGGCGGGCGTAGCTGCGCTGTTTGTAATGTTTGAGCTTGCCCAGACTTTTGCGTTTGCGTTTTGCCATGGCAGCCTCCTTACGATCAGATCGACACCATGTGCCCGGTGAAGCCGTAGATGGCCAGCGCCAGGATGCCGATGTAGATCAGGGTGATGGGCAGCCCGCGGAAAGGCGCGGGCACGGCTTCGCTTTGCAGTTTGCGCTGGCCCTCGGCCACGATGACCACCGCCAGCATATAGCCCAGCGCGCTGCCGACCGAAAAGCCCAGCGTCTGGGAGAGGGTGAAACTCTGGGTATCCGCGATGAGCAGCGGGCCCAGCACGGCGGTGTTGAAGGTGGCCAGCGGCAGCACCGCGATCAGTTCCTTGCTGCGGGGCAGCTTGAGCCACTGGATCAGATACATCACCAGCAGGTAGGCCACCGTGGCGCAGAGGATGAAGAGCAGCGGCCGCACGGCGCGGCGGTAACTCCAGCCGCCCATGGCCTGGCTGAGCAGCCAGGCGGTGGGGGAACTGAGCAGCAGGATCACGCACAGCAGCAGCCCGAAGGTGCGGTTGCTGACGGCGCTGTCCCCCACCAGGCGCACCAGGCGGGAGACGCCCAGCGCCCGGCTGAACACGGCGTTCTGGGCGAAGACGGCGGTGACGGCCAGCAGCAGAAAGCTGGCCAGAGCGTTGAGAACAGCGGTCATACGGTGCGGTTCGCCTCCCTGTGTACATAATTTTTGTAGGCGCGCACCGCCCCGCGCCAGATCGCGCAGAGCACACCCACCAGGATAAAGCCCCCCGCGGGCAGGCTGGCTACCGGCAGCAGATGCACCCCGGACACCGGCCGCCCGAACAGGGTGCCGGTGGCCAGCAGTTCCCGCAGGCAGCCCATGAGCATCAGGATCAGGATATACCCGCCGGTGATGTACAGGCCCTTTTGCAGCGCCACCAGCACCGGCTCCTTGCGGGGCCGTTCGTACCGCTTGATGATCAGCGGCTCCACGCACAGCAGCGGCAGATACATGCCCACGGCCAGGGTCTGTTCCACCTCAAACCAGCCGCGCATCAGCAGGTAGACCGCCACATACAGCACCCCGGCGATGCCGCAGTAGACGATGGCGCGGAACCGGTAGGGGACCGGCCGGGCGGCCAGGGCGGCCAGCATCCGGGTGGGGGTGAGCAGCAGCAGCACCGCCACGCTCAGGATCAGCGCGCTGCGGCCGGTGGTGGCGGCCACCACCAGCGGGGCCAGGCCCATGCCCTGCATGATGACCGGGTTGTTGAGCAGGATGCGGTCCCGCCGGGCGATGGCCTCCATGTTCTTGGACAGATACTGGGCTTTTTTAAGCTTCATGGCCGCGGGCCCCCTTTCTTTGGATCAGGTCGGTGACGGCCCGGTCGATCCAGCCGGACACCGAGTTGACGGCCAGCAGGCCGAAGCACACGCCGGTCTCGTAGGTGCCGTAGTAGCGGAACATCATGCTGGCAAAGCCCAGCAGCAGCCCGTACACCGCCCGGCTGACCGGGTGGCGGGGCAGGGTGACCGGCTCCGGCACCAGGAACACCGCGGCGAAGAGCACCGCGCCGCTGAGCAGCTCAAACTTGAGCACGGTGAGCCGCTGGCTCACATACTGCCAGGGCAGGGACAACGGGATATCCCCCAGACGGGGGGCCACAAAGACCACCGCCGCGCAGGCCAGCAGAAAGCAGGCCGGGGCGATCAGGTCGGTGCGGCGGCGGGCGATCAGGAACAGCAGGCAGGCCAGGATCACCAGGTTGAAGGTGACCCCCATCGGGCCGGCGTAGTTGCCCAGCCACAGATCGATGTTGCTGATGGCGGGCAGGCCGCCGTTTTTGAGCACGGCGCCGCTGCCCTCGCTGAGGGTCACCGCGGCGCAGCTGCCCAGGGGCAGCTGGGTGCCGGCGGCCGGGTAGACAAAGACCTGTTCCGGCCAGCCCACCGCCGCCACCACATAGCCCACCGCCGCCGGGTGGAAGGGGTAATGGCCGTAACCGCCGAAGGCCTCCTTGCCGATCATGACCGCGGCCAGCACCGCCACGATCAGCACATAGTAGTCCACCGAGGCGGGCATGAGCATGGCCACCAGCAGCGCGAAGGCCTCGCTGGACAGCTCGCCCCGCTCAAAGGGGCGGCGGCGCAGCAGGCCGACCAGCCAGTCGCAGACGCCGGCGGTGACCACCGCCACCAGGCACAGCAGCGCCGGGCGCGCCCCGTACAGGTACACGTCCATCGCCAGCAGCGGGAGCATCAAAAGAAAGATGTCCCGGCAGACGTCCGGGCTGGTATAGGGGATTTGCAGAGTTTTGTTTTCGTTCATGGGCAGTCTCCTGTCGTCAAAACGGGACGATGGCCCCGCGGAATTGGGGTGCGGGCCTTACAGCCGCAGCAGGCCGGCCACCGCGGCGGCCGAGTCGGTTGCGCGGAACACCGCGCTGCCGGCCACCAGCACATCCGCGCCGGCCTTCACGCAGGCGGCGGCGGTGCCGCTGGCCTCGTCCACCCCGCCGTCCACCTCCAGCAGCACCGGCAGGTTCTGGCGGCGTTTCTCCTTTGCCAGCGCGGCCAGCTTGTCCAGCGCGCCGGGCAGAAAGCTCTGGCCGCCGAAGCCCGGCTCCACGCTCATGACCAGGGCCAGGTCCAGCTGGTCCAGCCAGGGCTCCAGCGCCGAAACAGGGGTGGCGGGCTTGATGCTGATCCCCGCTTTGCAGCCGGCCGCCTTGATGGCGGCCAGGGTGGCCGCGGGATCGCTGTCGCTCTCCAGATGGAAGGTGATCAGGGACGCGCCCGCTTTGGCAAAGGGCCCGATGTAGGCCAGCGGATCCCGGATCATGAGATGCACGTCAAAAAAGGCGTCGGGCAAAGCCTTGTGCAGCCCCGCCAATACCGGCACGCCAAAACTGATGTTGGGCACAAAGCACCCATCCATCACGTCAAAATGCAGCCACTGGGCACCCGCGTCCAGCACCTTGCGGCACTCTTCGCCCAGGCGGGCAAAATCCGCCGCCAGCAGCGACGGGCTGACCATCGCCATACGCCGTCCTCCTTTTGCGCCCGCACGCGCGGGCGATACTCGGTTATATTGTACCGTATCCCGGCCCAAAATGCAATTCCGGGGCCCTCTCCCCGCCAAAAGCCGGCCTATTTTTCACCCTTTGCACACAAAAGAGGCCGATCTGGGGGGACAACGTCCCCCCAGACCCCGGAAATCATGGCCGGAATCCTCCGGCCCCTGGAAATAAACAAACAGCAAGGCCCGCGCGGACCAAAACCGTCCGCGCGGGCCTTGTCTGTATATTTCTCCCGAGGGCCAATGAATTGGCCCGACAAACGGGAGGCCGGGGGACGGCCCCGGATCGGCTTCCGCAGCCTTACCGCCCCGCCTTTTTGGGCGTCTCCACGGGGGTGGCGGGCAGGGTGAAGGTGAACTGGCACCACTGGCCCTGCTGGCTGGTGACCCAGATCTTGCCGCCGCTCAAGGTGACCAGCACCTTGCAGATATGCAGCCCCAGGCCGCTGCCGCCCGGGTTCAAACCGCGGCTCTTGTCCTCTTTATAGAACCGCTCGAACACAAAGGGCAGCGCGTCCTGGCTGATGCCCTCGCCAGAATTCCACACCGTGATGGACACGTCCGGCCCCAGCCGCTGCACCCCGAACCGGATCACGCCGCCCTCCGGGGTGAACTTGAGGGCGTTGTCCACCAGGTTCTGCATCACCTGATGCACCAGATCCGGGTCGGCCCAGACCAGAGTGCGGGCGGGGGCCAGGCCCTGGATGGCCACCTTGCCCTCCTCGATCCGCTTTTCCGCCGCGAACACCACGCTGGTGATGGTCTCCCACACATCGTAGCTCTGGGCGTGCACCTGGTACTCGCCGGCCTCCAGCTTGGTGATGTCCAGCATGTTCTGCACAAGCCTTGCCAGCCGCCCCACCTCCTGGCTGACCAGATTCAGATAGTGCTGGTGCATGGCAGGGGGGATGGTGCCGTCCAGCATGCCGTCGATAAAGCCCTTCACGCTGGTCATGGGGGTGCGCAGCTCGTGGGCGATGTTGCCCATGAAGCTGCTGCGGCTGGTGTCGATGGCCTCCAGGTTGCGGGCCATGGTGTTGAAGGTGGCCGCCAGCTGGGCCACCTCGTCGGCGCCCTCCACCGGCACCCGCTCGGAGAAGTCGCCGCCGCCGAACCGGCGGGCCGCCTCCGCGATGCGGCGCAGCGGCCGGGTGAGCCGGGTGGTGAGGGCCACGCTGAGCACGCTGGCCACCAGCAGCATCAGCCCCGCCGACAGGATAAAGCTGGAGATCATGTCCCCCAGGAAGGTGCTCATATTCTCGGCGCTGGAGGCCGCCACCGCGTAGCCCTGCAGCGTCTGGTCGGTCCCGATGATCGGGCTGACGGCGGTGTAGAAGTTGCCGTCGAACACCCCCAGGCTGTCCACCCCGAAATACTCCGCCCCGTCGGCCTCGGCCATGATCTGGCGGTTCAGGGTGCGGCCGATGTGGCGGCAGTCCGCCCCCTCGCTGCACATCTGCACCGTGCCGGCGGCGTCGGTGATCAGCACCATGGAACTGGTGGTGCGGCTGATCAGGCTCACGCTTTTCTGGACCTCTTCCATCAGTTCGGGGTTGTCCCGCAGCAGCTGGGCCAGCTGCCCGCCGTGCACCACCTGGCCGGCGGTGACCTGCACCACGTCGGTGAGGGCTTCCCGCCGGTCCTCCGCGAAATAGTTGCGGAACAGGTAGGCCTGCACGCAGCCCATCACCAGGATACTGGCCACCAGCACCAGGGCGGTGGCCGTAAAGTACATGGAACTGATGCTCTTTCTCATGACCTTATTCTTTTACCTCAAACTTGTAGCCCACGCCCCAGACCGTCTTGAGGCCCCACTGGTCGCTGGCGCCCTCCAGCTTTTCCCGCAGGCGCTTGATGTGCACGTCGATGGTGCGGGAATCCCCGTAATACTCGAATCCCCACACCTCGTCCAGCAGCTGGTCCCGGGTAAAGACCCGGTTGGGATGGCTGGCCAGAAAACTCAGCAGTTCCAGTTCCTTGGGCGGGGCCTCCACCACCTTGCCCTTGATCTTGAGCTCGTACCGGGACATGTCCAGGCTGAAATTGTCGTACTCGATGCGGCCCTCGGCGGCCTCCTGGCCGGAGGCGTTGCACCGGCGCAGCACCGCCTTGATCCGGGCCACCACCTCCTTGGTGTCAAAGGGCTTGACCACGTAGTCGTCCGCCCCCAGTTCCAGCCCCAGCACCTTGTCGAAGGTCTCGCCCTTGGCGGTAAGCATGATCACCGGGGTATCCCCCGCCGCCCGGATCCGCCGGCAGACCTCCCAGCCGTCCAGCTTGGGCATCATCACGTCCAGCAGCACCAGGTCGGGCTTTTCGGCGGTAAAGGCGTCGATGGCCGCCTGCCCGTCGTGGGCCAGGCAGGTGGTATAGCCCTCCTTTTCCAGATACAGCCGCAGCAGTTCGCAGATATTTTTGTCGTCGTCCACGATCAGGATCTTCTCGTTGGCCATGGGGCAGCACTCCTCACATTGTTTGGCCGGCGCGCGGCCTGTTTGTTTGTATTATACGCCCGATTTGTGAACAAAAAAAGGGGCAACCGCTCCGCGGCGGCTTTTTCCTTGCGCCGGCGGGCAAGGTACGGTATAATGTGGGGTGACGGAAAATGCCGCCGGCGGACGGCGGGATCCTACAGAAAGTGAGCGACCAAAGATGAAATTAGGTAGTAGGACTGAACGGGAATACCTTCGCTGGAGACAATGCGATCGCGCCGGCACCCATTCCGGCAAAGAGCATAATAGGGGCACTGTCTGCATTCTTCCGGCACGGAAAGAGAGCTTTGCAGGAATTGCTGTGCGGTGGGGCAGTGTGCCATGTCCTCAAAACGATCCACACCAACGGTACCCAGGCGCAGCTCATCCAGAACATAAAAGTCGCAGGGATAAACGCCGCCATCGCCTTCAACCACAAACTGGATCGAGCAATGCCCCATCATCCCGCAGGACTCCGGTCGGCCGCCGAGAAGGATCGAGAGCCAGTTGTCCAGGTGCCGCACACTGGTATAATAACCTTCTTGCATATCCCGATACCACAGATCGAACAGGCGGACGAGGAAAGTGCCATACTCCTCCACGGAAAGATGGTATTTCTCGGCGCCGCGCTGCTGGTCCAGGGGCTCCAGGCAGGGAATAAACTGAATATGGCTGAAGCCTTGTTTTCTGTAAAAACGATAAATTCGTTCGACAGAGCGGGCGTTTTTTCCTGTCAGCACACACAGGATGTTAAAATCCACCTTGAACCGGCGCAGCAAGTCAATCGACCGCATGACATCATTGAAGGTGTTGCGGCCGGTCTGATCCGGGCGATTCAAATTGTGAAGATCCGCCGGCCCATCCAGAGAGACCCCAACAAGGAATTTGTTGTCCCGGAAGAATTCGCACCATGCCTCGCCAAGATGATACGCATTGGTCTGGATTGCATAGCTGACAGCGACGTTCTCTTTGGCATGTTTTTGGACCAGAGTCACGAAGCTGCGATAAAAGTCAAGACCGGCGAGGGTAGGTTCCCCGCCTTGGAACAGGAAGGAACAACTGCCTTCGGCAAATTCCATGGCGCCGGCGATCACTTTTTCCATCAGTTCAAGAGACAGCATCCCCTGAAAATCTTCCTGCCGATGGCAAGCGACGTCCCGGTAGAAGCAGTATGTACAGGCCATATTGCAGGCGGAAGAAGCGGGTTTGATCAACACATTGACTGGCGGCATCCGTTACCATCCTTTGCGCTCGGGAATTTCAAGGTGAGTTCGCTCAAGCGGTCGGTCTCACGCATTATCCTGAACGACAGGGCGATACCCCTCGGCGTGCTCGATCCAGTCCAGCAGGCATTTCCGAAGTTCCTGTTTGACTTCTTTGTAATCCGGGGAATCCACAACGTTTTCCAGTTGCCAGGGATCCTTGCGGAGGTCATACAGAAAATCATCTGCATAGACGTTCGAAGCGGGGACTTCTCCGCCATCCTTGCCGGGAGCGTAAACCGAGTACAGGAAATCGGGAGTGCGTACACAGCGCCCGACGCGGCTCTCGGAGATCTGCGCGAATACCCGGTTGGGTCTGTCAGGATCCTTATGTTCCACCACATCCAGAAGGTTTTCACCGATCATTGCGTCGCCAACGTCCACACCAGCAAGTGCAAGGATCGTTTTGGGCAAACTCTCCGTGCTCACCAGGTCATCCACTGCCAGGCCGCCGCTGAAGGGGCCGCCGGAGATGACAAGGGGCACACGCAGCGCGCTGTCGTGGCAGGTGCGCTTGTAGTCGTCGCCGCCATTCAAATGACTGTCTTTGTTGCGAGTCTTGAAATGAGAACCGTGATCGGAAGCATAGATGATAACGGTGTTGTCATACAGCCCTTTTTCCTTCAGCTTGGTCACCAGGCGACCGAGATTCTCATCCAAGCTGGCGCACTGCCCCAGGTAATCAGGGTACTCCTCTGCGGCGTTTCCGCCCAGCACCTCCAAATCGTGAGGTAATACAAAATTCTTGAACCGCTCTTTGGAACCAATCGGGCCCTCATAGTGCTGGCGATCATTCTGATGATGGGGTTCGATTTGGGAGATCGTCACAAAGAACGGTCTCTCTCCGTCGTAACCATCCAGGAACTGAAGAGCCATATCATTGATGCAGTCTGCTCGGTAGCCCTTGAAATCTATTCTTTGGTTGTTTTCGTCGAAAACGTAGCCGTCGTAGCCATGGGAGGTAAACTCCAAGACATCCGCAGCGCGCCAAAAACCAGTATAACCACCACGAAGCTCACGAGGAACAGCGGTGGTAGTGTGATCCACAGTGTTATGACCGTAAAAATCGCCATCGCTTGCAAGATGCCATTTCCCCACATAAGCAGTCTCATATCCGGCTTCTTCGAGGTAATTGGCCAGGGTTTTCACATTGGGCGGCAACATGATATTATTACGGAAACAACCAATGTCAGTGGCATAGCGTCCGGTTTGGAACAGAGCACGGCAAGGACCGCATACAGGCTGTGGAGAAAACGCGTTTCGAAATTTAACACCGCTGTCGGCCAAGCTATCGAGGTTCGGCGTAATGTTCAGGGGCTGCCCGAAGCAACCGCATGTATCCCACCTTTGCTGATCGGTGAAATAGAAGATGATATTATTTGCCATGGTATGCCCTCGCTTTCTGATCGTGTCTGATTGTCTGAGAAGTGCAAAAAAGGCTGCTGCTAATCTAAGAAACGCTCACAGAGGTTACATCTGGAGCGCTTTTTAATTATACCATTTTAGCATACTTTTGTCATTGCACATTTCCCGCTCTTTTGCGCAGAATCGGCCTCTTGTGAACTTTCTCCGGCGCACTCGGTAGCGGAACGGACAGGTCAGGCGCAGGGTAAGGCACCGCGCAGGACTATGGTGAGCCATGAACACACATCTCTGAGCCTTGGCTGTACCAAGCCTGCTGCCGCTTTTCATAATCAAGCAGACACGAAGAAAGGGACGTATTTTTGATACGAAGTCGTATCAAAAATACGTCCCTTTTTCTTCTTCAACGAAGCTGCGCAGTCCATTATCCTTTCAGTTGCTTTTGACACATATTCCGGTAGCTGGAAGGTGTCATGTTCTCAACTTTGGAGAAGCGCTGGGTGAAATAAGAAACTGACGAAAATCCTGCCATAGATGCGATTTGTTTCAAAGAATAGTTTGTGGTGCGCAGCAGGTATTTGCTGTCTTCCAATCGAAGCGTTTGAACATACTGGAGAGGGGAAATCCCATAAGCCTGGCTGAAAATATGCGACAGATAATATTTGTTGCTATCTGTGGCATCGGCAACGCTCTGCAGAGTGATGTTCTCCCGAAAATGGGCATCTATGAATGCTTTGGCCTGCATAGCTTTGGGACTGGCATTTTCCACTGTATCAGCGGTCCTCGGCGTGATTTTTGTGCGACGCATAAGATTGATCAGAAGAATGTTCAGCAAAGACTGACACACATCTTCGAATCCACTGTCGTGACGTTTTGCCTCCGCAAGGATGAAATAAAGGTATTGAGAAATATCGTCGGCAACCTCATTGAAATGGATAATGCTGAAACCTTCCACGGAATCGAGACTCGTTACGAGTTTTACTCCTTCAATTCCCAAAACGATGTACTCCAATGGGTCTTCCACAAAACTGGTTTCCGTGTGCTCCACCTGTGGGTTCAAAAGCACCATGTCGCCAGTGGAGATCTCGTGTGAGTCGTTGCGAATTTGAAATTTTCCCGAGCCGCCTACCACATAAAAAAACTCGGTAAAGTTGTGGATGTGGGGCATACTGTACCAATCGCCACTGTATTTCTCACGGCTTATATATAACAACCGCGCGCCGGAATAATACGTTCTGAATTCATGCTCCGAAAAATCATATCGCTCAGTACTCATAACTCACCAACCACAACCAATTCTTGCTAAAAATATCTCGAAACTTGTTGTTCTCGCTACTTAAATTATAGCGAAAAAACCCAAAAAAGCAACTATAACACATGATTTGTTCGCATTTTGTACAAATAAACCAGGATGCTCAAGGCATTTGGTCAATTTCCCGAAGATATCGATTGTTGCGATTTCGGGGTTCACAAGAACACGCGGAAAATGTGTTCGTTTCAGGTCATTGTTTGGGAAGACCGTTCCGGTCTGTCCCTCATTCCTGTGTTTCTGACGGCCCCTATCCAGACGTCTTAACATGGCCGAGAAAGAAGGTAGCCCCCTTGCTGGCATCGCGAAGGGGGCTACCCGGCTCGCTGAAAGAATTTGAGCCCAGAGAAAAGGGGCGACGCTGTCAGATCTCGTACCAGCGGATCTCGTTGGCGTCCATATCCAGATCGAAGCTGGTGCCGTCGCCCTTGTAGACGGTGGTGCTCTGCGGCTCGTAGGTGTTGTTGACCACGCAGTACTTGCCGTTCTTCACATAGGCGTGCACTTCCACGTTGAAGTTGGAGCTGAACCACTTGTGCAGTTCGTCCTCGCTGTGGCTGGCCCACAGGATGGAGCGGTACAGGATGCGGCTGTTCTCAAAGCTGTAGGGCAGGCCGCTGATGTAGACGCTGCGGCCTTCGCCGTACTCGTTGACGGCCATCTGCACTTCCTTCTCCCGCTGCACCAGGATCTCGGTGCTCTCCAGGGCGTAGATGCTCTTTTTGCCCTCGCCGAAGTCCACCGGCTTGGTGGTGTCGGCCAGGATGAAGTGATCGGGATGCTCCTCCCAGTTATACTTGTCGTAGTTCAGGGTCAAGCCGGTTTCCTTCTCCACGCCCAGCGCGGCGGCCAGCTGCAGATAGCGGCCCTGGTACTGGTGGCCGGAAGGCTCGCCCACGCCGATGAAACCGCCGCCGCGACGGATAAAGCCGCGAATGGCCGCAGACACAGCCGGGTCCTCCCAAACCGCGCCGCCGGTGTGGGCGGTGTCGCCGTCGCCCACGTTCACCAGCACGTCCACATCGTTTAGGATGGAGGGATCGGCCTTCACGTCGTCGAAGCTGATGAACCGCACGTCAAAGGGCGCGCCGGAGAGCGCCTCGATGATGCCGGCATAGCTGTAATTCTGCTTTTGATACAGGGCATGGTGCACCATGTGGCAGCCCCAGCTGCGGGCCTTGCCCCAGCTGTTCAGCACCGCCACGGTCTTGATGCAGTAAGCGGTGGTGCCCCGCGCGTTCTCATACAGCTCGCGGAACTCGTTGCAGACGCTTTCCACATAGTCGATGAACTCGGGGAACTCCAGCGCCAGCTTCAGATAGCCGCCGTAACCGATGCGGTCCACCGGCTTGCGCAGGATGGCCCGGCGCGCCGTGACCCAGTTCTCCTTGGCCTCGCGCACAGGGTCGCCGCCCTCATGGAAGGTGTCGGGGAAAAAGTAGGGCAGGAAGCGGCCCTCGGTGTATTTTACGCCGGGGATGTCGCTGATGAGGCGCAGAGTGGAGCCGTTGCCCACGCTGCCCACCACCGCGTCCAGGCCAATGGAGGCGAACTCCGGCAGATAGGGCTCGGTGCCGATCCAGTGGTCGCCCAGGAACATCATGGCTTCCTTGCCCAGCTCGTGGGTGATGTCCACCATCTCCTTGGCCAGCTTCGCCACCTCGCGGCGCTGGAAGGCCATGAAGTCCTTGAACTCCTTGCTGGGCACCCGGTACTGGTTGTTGTAGTAGCCCTGGTCGATGATGTACTCGGGGCGGAACTTGTAGCCCACTTCCTTCTCAAACTGTTCCAGGATGTAAGGGGACACGGAAGCGGAGTAGCCGAACCAGTCCACGTACTTCTCCCGCTTCAGCTCGTCAAACACCAGCGTGAACTGGTGGAAGAAGGTGGTGTAGCGGATCACGTTCACATAAGGGTGCTCGGCGATGAACTTGCGCAGGCGTTCCATGGTGAACTTGTGAGTTTTGGGCTGACGTACATCGAAGGTGATTTGATGTTCAAAGTCCTTCCAGTCGTTGGTCACCGCGTTGTACATGTGCACGGGGTCCCAAATGAGGTAGGCCAAAAAGCTCACGGTGTACTCGTGATAGGCTTCTGGCGCGGCAATGACCACGCAGCCCTCCGCTTCGTCGTAGCTCCAGGAATCGGGGGACAGCGGCTGACCGGTGGTGCGGTCCACGACCTCCCACCAGCGCTTCATATCATCCCGGGTGTTCACCTGCAGCAGCTCGTCGCTGATGCCCTGCATCAGAGGGATGCGCAGCTCGCCGTTTTCAGCGGTGTAAAAGCCAGTCATAATGTAGCACTGCTGCACCTCGTCCGGGTTGGCCTTGGCCCAGGCGTTGTCCTTGCGGGTGGTGTAGTAGGTGGAATAGATCTTCGCACCCACCTTGGTCAGCTCCTCGGGGAATTCGGTGCCGTCGCAGTCCCGGATCGCGTCCGCGCCCCAGCGCTTCAGGATCTCAATGGTCTCGGGAACCACGTCGAGGTTGGTGGGGATCGTTACACGTCCGGTTTTCAAAGTGTTTTCGCTCATCTCTTATCCTCCACAAAAATAATGAGTTGTGGCTCGGTTTAGCCGACCGGCTTTATCTTTGCCTTCTTCTTCATACGCACCAATCCATTGGGAATCAGCCCCGTATCGTAATCCAGCTGGGGCTTTTCGTAATCCGGCTCACTGCGTTGGCGAGTAAAGCCAGTATAGTCCCAAGTAGCCTGCACGGCCTGATCGTTCCAAGGACGGCGTTCCCAACAATAGCCGCGTAAGGGATCCCGCACGTCGTTCATGTGGGTCAAGAGGCGCTGCAGCAGCGCATCCCGCACTTCCTGCAGAGCAGGGTCTAACAGACGGTTGGTCATCTCATAACGGTCAGTCTCAAGATCGTAGAGCTCATCTTCAGAGAGCAGATTGATCACCAACTTATATCGACCGTCAAAGATGCACCGCATCGGCTGGAACCCGCCAAATCCATCATGGTCCGTCTCATAACGGCCAAATTCGATGAACACGTCGCGTGTTGCAGACTTCTCGCCTGTTATCAAAGGAAGAAGACTCTCGCCCTGGAGCATCATAGGTTTGTTTTCAAAGCCGAAGAAATCCCATATGGTGGGAGCGATATCAATGTGCGACACCGGTGTTTCCACTTCGCCTTTGCCAAAGCCGCATAGAATCAGGGGCACATGACAGATTTCCTCATAAGCGGCGGGACCTTTTGCATACATACTGTGGGACTCCAGCATATCACCATGATCTGTGGTATACAGTACCGCCGGTTGCTCTTTTTGGGCTTTGATCTCCTCAATCACGCGACCGATTTCATAGTCTACGAAGCTGTTGCAACCAAAAAGGGCCCATGCGTTGAGGCGCAAAGCCTCTCGGTCTTGGAACCGGCGGGGACCGGACCAAACTTGCTGATGTACGGGCTTGTTCTCCAAAGTATCAAACACATTTGGCCGCTTGGGCAGGTCAAAATCCCGGTACATGGACGCATATGGCTGCGGACACAAAGAGGGATCGTGAGGCTCGTCAAAGCTCACCACCAAGAAATAGTCCTCATCCGCATGGCTACGAATAAAGTCGATTGCCCGCGAGGCACACCGATGAGCAAAAGTAAACTCTTCGGCAATATCTTCCTTGTCCATGGTGGATGTCTGCCGTGACTTGCAGCGTTCGTCCTCAGTGAGTTCTTCCAGATAGTTGCGCATATCGTACCAGACGCTGGCATCCCATCCTTCGGGAGCAACGCCCAATCCAAAGTAATCGCCGCCGTCCAGATGCCATTTCCCGATGTATCCTGTGTGGATGCCTTTATCAGCAAGACGTTGCCCAATCGTGCGCACGTTCAGCCCAGGCGCGACGCTGTTAGTATAAGAGCCGTTGATGCAAGGGTACTGACCGGTGAAAATTGCGGAGCGAGCCGGCCCGCAGACAGGCTGCACCGTATAGGCTTTATTGAACTTGAGTCCTTCTAATGCTAAAGAGTCGATGTGGGGGGTTTTAATCCCCACATCTTCGTAGCAGCTGACCATGTCCAGACGCTGAGTGTCCGTCATAATCAGAACAAATTGCTTTTTGCTCATTCTTTAATGCCTCCACCGGTTACACCAGCGATGATTTTTTCAGACAAGAACAGATACAGGATAAAGGTGGGAATAACCACAATCATAACCGAAGAGAAGAGCTCCGCCCACTTACCATTGGTGGACATGGCCTGAATGAGGCTGTACAGGCCGTAGGCCAAGGGGCGCACATCGCTGCTGGTGGCGAAGATCATTGCAACGAAGAACTCATTCCAGATATTCACGAACAGGAAGATACCCACGGTGATAATACCAGGCTGAGCCAGAGGAAGCATGATCTTAAAGAAAGTCTTGATGGGGGAGCATCCATCTACCGCTGCCGCTTCTTCGAAGGTGCGGGAGAGCGTGGCGAAGAAGTTCAGCAGGAAGAAGGTGCAGAAGGGAACGTTCAGACAGATATACAGCACCAGCAGGGTCAGATGCTTGTTGAGCAGGTTATACTTTACTGCAATGGAGTACAGCGGCAGAACCACCATGACCTGCGGGATGCTCAGGAACAGAACCAGCAGGTTGGTCAACGCCTTGTTGTAAAAGAACTTAAAGCGGCTCAGGGCATAAGCACAAGGTGCGGAAAGCAGCAGCGCGCCGCTCACGCCAAAGCCTGCGTAGATAAGGCTGTTGAAGAAGTATTTGCCCATGTTGCCCTTTGTCCAGGAATAGATGTAGTTTTCAAAATGCAGTCCGCTCTGAAGCATCTGATTGGAAAAGATTTCTTTGGTGGTAGAGAAAGATGCACCTACAATCCAGCTTAACAAAGCAATCTCAAAAAGCACCCAAAGGACGAGAATGATGTATCCAGGCAGCAGCCGTGCTTCCTTTTTTAAGTTCAGCGGTTGGATTTCTTTAACCGATTTAGATTTTTTCAACACAGGAATCCCTCCTCAGAACGTAAACTCGTCATTTTTGAAGATTCGGCTAATCAAGGCAAACGCCAAACCAGCGGCAAGCATGACCATTACGCAGATAGCGGCGCCAAGGCCGGCATTGGTTTCAGTGTGAGCCGACGCCATGTCACCAAAGGTAGTACGGATCATGTAGTACATCGGTGTCATGATCTGAGCAGAAGCATCCCGGTTACTGGAGAACATCTGCGACCAGATGTAGAAGCCCAACGTACCAGTAGTCCAAAGAGTAATAGTAGTTTTGAAAACGCCCCTGAACAGCGGCAGGGTGATGTGGAAGAACGAGTGGACTCCAGAAGAACCATCGATCTTCGCAGCCTCAAAAATATCCTGAGGAATCTTTTCGATTTCGGCGATGTAGATCAACATATAATAGCCGACGGCGCCGAAGCAATACGCCACCATCATAGCCAGGAACAGATGATCAGGGGAGGTCCACTGGAAATTGGCCAAGGATTCCAGGCCCAGCGCAGAGAAAATGTTGTGGAAAAGGCCCCAGTTGGGGTTGTACGCATAATGGATCCACATGTTTGCCAGGGCAACGGCGGAAATGATGTTAGGCAGGTATATCGCGGCCCGCCAGAAGGACTTTCCACGAACACCAGAAGTAAGAATCACGGCAAAGAGCATGGCGATACACATGATAACGATACCGCCAAAAACCCAAATTTTGAGGAAAGTGACCCATGTCTGGCGGAACAAGGGCGTCTGGATCAACTGAACATAGTTTGAGACGCCCGCGAAAGTCCAATCAGACATCCTGCTCACCACATTGTCAATGGTGAAAAAGCTCATCATAATGGTGCGAATCACTGGATACACAAAAACCGTCGCAATCGCTATCATTGCCGGAATTGTGAACACCGCGATCATAATGTTTCTGCTTCTTGATTTCATGCTTTTCCCTCCGTTTCAATGGAGCGTTACAAAAATGCGGCGGCAGAGCCTGCCGCCGCATTTTATAGCGTGATTATTTACCGGTTACAGCAGATTTGCAAGCCGCAAGGAAACTTGCCGCGTCGGTCTGGCCGCCCATCAGCTTCTGGATCTGCTCTTTGTAGATGGGGGTGAAGTCGGCATTGGACTGGATACCAAAGCCGTAGGGGACGTTCACGGTGGTGGAGTTCAGCACGCCCTTAGCGCACTCCAGCATGGCAGGCCACTCAGTGTCGCTGGCGGTGGGGATGGAGTTGGTCTGCTCGCTCATCATCTTGTCGTACTCACCAGTGGTGAAGAAGGTGGCGAAGTAGAAAGCCAGCTCAGGATCGGTGGCGTTCTTGGCAACCTGCAGAGCCTGCATACCGATGGTGTTCACTTCGATGCCGTACTCAGAGCCTTCGGGAGCGGGGAACGCGAAGCAGCCCCAGTTGAACTCGTCACCAGTGATCTCCTTGACCTCGTTCAGCATGTAGGAACCTACCAGGTACATGGTAGCATTGCCCATGGCAACTTCGTTCTGGCCAGCGGGATACTTGTTAGAAGCGGAGTTAACGCTCATGTAACCTTTATCCCACAGCTCCTGCATGGCTTCGGCCGCCTCGACAACAGCGGGATCATCCCACAGCGCGCCAGAGGTATCAGAAACCAGCTGATCAATGAAATCCAGGCCCTTCAGACGGCCCAAGTAGCTGGCGAAGGTCAGAATCACGTAACCATCGTCAACAGACATCGGGGTAAAGCCAGCGCCTTTCAGGGTCTCGCAGGTAGCCAGGAACTCGTCCCAAGTGGTGGGCTCTTTGGTGATGCCAGCTTCGGCAAACTGATCCTTATTGTAGAAGATACCGATAACGGTGGGAGTGTAAGGAACAGCATACACGCCATCGGCGCCGCCGGCGTCCTTAACAGCCTCCATCAGGGTGGGGTTGGCAACTTCGTTGTAGGTCTTGCCACCCAGCACAGGGTTCTCGGCAGCCATCAGTTCGGTGAGATCGTAGCCGTAATCAGTGTAGTTGGGCAGTACGGCGTCAACGGGAGAATCCCACAGATCGTACTGGCCGGCGTCCAGACCAGCCTGGATGGTCTTGCGAACATCGCGGCCCATCCAGTCCACGGTGATCTCAACATCGGGATACAGGGCGGTGAAATCTTCGATAGCAGCTTTGATAACGTCCGCCTGCGCCTCAGTCTCGCTCCACATGGAAGCATAGCGGATGGTGCCGGAGAGGCTGCCAGCCTCAGGCGCATCGGTGCCGGAAGCGGGGGTGGAAGCGGGCTGGCTGGAACTTCCGGTGCCGCCGCAAGCGACGAGCCCCAGAGCGAGCACAAGTGCCATTACAAGGGACAAAGCCTTCTTCATCTTTTTATCCTCCTTAATAATTGCGTGTTGTTTGTCGGCAACACTTTATATTTTTATTATATAAAACTTGCTTCCACCCATCAATACACAATAGTGACAAAGATGGACAAAAGTAATTGGCAAAATCGACTGTAATTATTACAATTTGGATTCGCTATTTAGGTTAGTTGCTAAAACTCGACCAATATTTCGAATGGAGCTCGACTGTCATTCAGCCAGCTGTGAGACGTCAAACGTGTATTGACAGTCAGAAATATATTTCTTCAGGTATTCCGGAAGACCTCGCTTCTCCACATAAGCCATTATCACCGATTCTCTAACATCGGCAAAAGCATAATACTCGATAGAGCGATCTAGGATAGTAACAGTTTGCGTGCCAACAGGATATTCTTGACCAATAACGCCCTGTAATAAAACATCTCCGAGCACATCGGTAGAGTGAAACGAAACCATCAGATCCTTATAAGAAATGGTTTTCTCTTCATTCTCTTCCTCTCCATTGACAATAGAGGTGACCTGATACACATAAACAGCGTCGAGAATGTAATCCGCTTTGTTTTCTTCGTAGTATCGCTCAGCAGCCGCAACAATATCTTCGCAAGGATCTTTTGCCAAGGTGAGTGCAATGCCATATTGGCATTCGGACAAAGCGTATTCCAAGTAATCCGCCAGGTCGAACTGCAAAACACCCATGACAGGTTGCCCGTTTTCGGAAAGATGTTTTCTTGCTTCGTTTTCTTGCTGTTGACCTTGCTCTAATGCTGAAAACGAAAAAGGCCCGGAGATTCCCAACTCGGCGGACACGTCATAGACAGCATACACTTCGATGGCATATTCAATGGCGCTTTTGTAAAGTGCGTCTGTATCGTTTCGATCAAGCAGTGTTCGCTTTGCCATATCACAATAGCAGAGGCGGAAGTATCACCAATAATAAAGTACAAGGTATACGTTTTATCTTGTTCTCGGGCCGGTATCGCCGTGAACTCGACAGTGTAGGTGACGGAGTCCACTTTGGTGATACCGTTAACCCCCGCCTGGGCATCATTGCCATCATAATCGACATAGCTGATCGCACGGGCGCTCCCAAATCATATTCTCTACAATCTATTCTTCGAAACTATGAGGTGTACCCATGGATAATTCCAACGAAAAGGTCCCGATTCATTTGAAGGTGAATCTGACGATCAAGGAGGCCGCGGAATACAGCAATATTGGGATCAACAAGATTGACTGGCTTCTGCGGCAGCCAAACTGCCCGTTCGTGCTCTACGTTGGAGCCAAGCGGTTGGTCAAACGAAAGGAATTTGAGGAATATCTCCAAAGAATGCTTACCATCTGAAAGAGTCGCGCGAAAGTGCGCTGTACCTTGAGAAAAAGCGCTCATTGTGGTATAATTCAGCGTGTTGCACTGGCTCTTTTTTCTGAATTGGAAAAGGGGTCAATAACTATGGGCAAAAATCTGAAAGGCAAAGAGTGTGGAAAAGGCATTTGCCAGCGAAAGGATGGTCAGTACTACGCAAGGTTTGTAAGTAAAAGCGGAAAACGCCAGGCTGGCTATTTTGCCACCCTGCCAGAGGCGCGAAATTGGCTGGAAGACGCCCGCTACCAAGACAAGCATGGTAAACCGCTCACCTCTCCGGATATGACGGTAGACGAGTGGTTTCAGTTTTGGCACGCTGAGCTTCTCCACGGAATCGAACGCTTTTGTATGCACGCTTTGCGTCACACCTACGCCACAAGAGCCATCGAACGTGGTGTGCCGCCCAAAACCCTGCAGAAGTTGCTGGGCCATGCGAGCATCAAAACCACGATGGACAGATATGTTCATGTAACGGAAGGCTCTTTGGTGGCTGGTGTGAAGCAATTTGAGATGGCACAGCAGCCCGGGGGCGCTTGTGCGCAGAGTGAATCGGATGTCGCTGGCAAAAATCCAAACAGTGCGGCTTGACTGGTGTAAAAATGGTGTAGAAATGGTGTAGAAACCACACCAAAGAGCCGAAAAACCGCATAAAATAAGGAGATGTAGAGATATATGAAATTAGGAATCGTGGGGCTGCCCAACGTGGGCAAGAGCACCCTGTTCAACGCCATCACCAGCACCCGCAACGCGGCGGCGGCCAACTATCCCTTCTGTACCATCGACCCGAACACCGGCATCGTGCCGGTGCCGGACGCCCGGCTGGACAAGCTGGCCGAGATCTGGGACACCGACAAAAAGACCCCCGCCATCGTGGAGTTCGTGGACATCGCGGGGCTGGTGAAGGGCGCCTCCAAGGGGGAGGGTCTGGGCAACAAGTTCCTGGGCAATATCCGGGAATGTGACGCCATCGTGCATGTGGTGCGCTGCTTTGAGGGCACCGACATCGTGCATGTGGAGGGCAGGGTGGACCCGCTGCGGGACATCGAGACCATCGACACCGAACTGATCTTGAGCGATCTGGAGGTGGTGGAGAACCGGGCCGCCCGGCTGGCCAAGGCGGGCAAGACCGGCGACAAGAAGGCCGCCGCGGCCGCCCAGTGGCTGGAGGGGCTGGCCGCCCATCTGGGCGAGGGCAAGAACGCCCGCACCTTCTCGCTGGAGGAGGCGGACGAGGAGGTGCTCAAGCTGGTCAAGGAGATGGGCCTGCTGACCGCAAAGCCGGTGATCTACGCCGCCAACATGAGCGAGGACGACCTGATGGAGGGGATGGACGAGAACTCCCATTATCAGGCGGTGCGCAAGCTGGCCGAGGCGGAGGGGGCCCAGTGCATCCCCATCTGCGCCAAGACCGAGGAGGATATCGCGGACCTGTCGGCGGAGGAGAAGAAGGCGTTTCTGGCCGAGATGGGCATCAGCGCCACGGGTCTGGACAACCTGATCCAGGCCAGCTACACCCTGCTGGGGCTGATCAGCTTCCTCACCGACGGCAAGAAGGAGTGCCGCGCCTGGACCATCAAGCGGGGCACCCGGGCGCCCCAGGCGGCGGGCAAGATCCACTCGGATTTTGAGCGGGGCTTCATCCGGGCCAGCGTGGTGGCCTACGAGGATTTCGCCGCCTGCGGCTACAGCATGGCCAACGTGAAGGCCAAGGGCCTGCAGCGCACCGAGGGCAAGGAGTATGTGGTGCAGGACGGGGATATCATCGAGTTCCTGTTCAATGTGTAAGGAGGGCGCGGCAATGGCGGTATACGGTATCCTGGGGGCCATGCCCGACGAGGTGGCCCAGCTGTGCGACCGGCTGACCGGCCTAACGGCGGAGACCTACGCCGGGGTGGAGTATCACAAGGGCGCGCTGGGGGACAAGCAGGTGGTGGTCTGCTGCGCGGGCATGGGCAAGGCCAACGCGGCGGCCACCGTGCAGGTGCTGATCACCCGGTACGGGGCGGATCACATCCTGTTTTCCGGTATCGCGGGGAATATGAGCAGCCAGATCGGCATTGGCGACGTGGTGGTGGGCCGCACGGTGGTGTACCACGACGCGGAGGATTCCATGATCGCCCAGAGCGCCCCGTTTTTGACCGAATATCCGGGCGACCCCGCCCTGGTGGACGCGGCGCTGTCCGCCTGCGCCCAGCTGGGGGTGAAGGCCATCGCGGGCAGGATCGCCACCGGCGACCGGTTCATCGGGGACAGCGCCTCCAAGGCGGACATCGCGGCCCGGGTGCATCCGGACTGTGTGGAGATGGAGGGCGCGGCGGTGATGCAGATCGCCGGGCGCAACGGGGTGCCCTGCGTGGTGCTGCGGGCCATGAGCGACAACGCCGACGAGGCCGGCCGGTAAAAGCTGGTGGCGCAGCAGTTCAGCAGTGAGAGCTATGTGGCCACCGCCACCGCCATCGTGGCCCGGATGCTGACCCTTTTATAACACACATCCCGCCGGGCGCGGCCCGGACAAATACCAAAAAAGGAAACGGAGAAGAAGAGATATGGTACGCATTACCATGGAAAACGGCAAGGTCATCGAACTGGAACTGGATGCCAAGGCGGCCCCGCTCACGGTGGAGAATTTCGAGAAGCTGGTGAAGGAAGGCTTTTATGACGGGCTGACCTTTCATCGGGTGATCCCGGGCTTCATGATCCAGGGCGGCTGCCCGGAGGGCACCGGCATGGGCGGCCCGGGCTGGCACATCAAGGGGGAGTTCGCCGCCAACGGCGTGAACAATCCCATCAAGCATACCCGCGGCGTGATCAGCATGGCCCGCGCCCAGCATCCCGACAGCGCCGGCAGCCAGTTCTTCATCATGCATGAGGACGCCCCCCACCTGGACGGCAACTACGCCGCCTTCGGCCATGTGGTCTCCGGTATGGACGTGGTGGACGAGATCGCCGGCAGCCCCACCGATTTCCGGGATAAGCCCACCACCCCCGTGGTCATGAAGAAGGTCGAGATCGTGTGATGCCGATATGGGGGACCAGTCCCCCATACCCCCATCTGTCGGGCCGGAATACTCCGGCCCTCGGGAACCAATAAAATCAGGCCCGCGCTGAACCAAACGGTTTGGCGTGGGCCTTCTATTGTATTTACCCTATGGCCGGAGTATTCCGGCCATGTATTCCGGGGGGTATGGGGGGATAGGTTCTATCCCCCCATATTGGCCTACTTCGCCTGCCCTGCCCGCTGGCGCATCTCGGCGCGGATATGGCGGAAGGCCACGGCGAAGGTGGAGGAAGTGACGGTGACGGCGGTCAGATCGGCCACCGGCTCGGCCAGGATGACCGCCAGCACCTTGTCCACCGGCAGCACGGCCGGCAGGATATAGATCAGGGGGATCAGCAGGATCACCTTGCGCAGCAGGGCCAGAAACACGCTGATCCGGGCGCGGCTCAAAGCCACGAAGGTCTGCTGGCAGGCCAGCTGGGCGCCGAAGAACAGCGACCCGCTCATGAACACCCGCAGGCACCGCTGGGCGTAGGCGGAGAGTTCCGGCTGATCCAGGAAGATGGCCACCATCACCCCCGGCCTGATAACGCACAACGCCCACAGGCTGATGGAATAGGTCAATGCGCTGATCAAAAGCAGCCGGAACGCCCTGGCCACCCGGGCCTCGTTGCCGGCGCCGTAGTTGTAGCTCACGATGGGCTGGCATCCCTGGCTCAGGCCGGTGAGCGGCAGCATCGAGAACTGCATCACGCTGATCAGCACCGTCATGGCGGCCACCGCGTCGTCGCCGCCCCAGGTGCGCATGCTGGTGTTGAAACAGACCGAGATGGCGCTCTCGGTCATCTGCATGATGAACGGGGACGCCCCCAGCCCGATGCAGGGCAGCAGCACCGAGGGCGAGATGCGCAGATTCGCCGCCCGGATGCGCAGATAGGTGGTTTTTCCGCAGAGGAAGGCCACCACCCACACGCAGGAGATTCCCTGGGAAATGATGGTGGCCCAGGCCGCGCCCGCCACCCCCATGTCGAACACAAAGATAAACACCGGGTCCAGCACGATGTTGCACACCGCCCCGATCAGCACCGTGAGCATCCCCATCCGGGCAAAGCCCTGGGCGTTGATAAAGGCGTTGAGCCCCAGCGCCAGCAGCACGAACACCGTGCCCATGGAATAGATCCGCATGTAACTCCAGGCGTAGCCGATGGTGGCCTCGCTGGCGCCGAACAGCCACAGCACCGGCTTGCCCCACAGCTGGAACGCCACCGTGAGCACCACGCTGAGCCCCAGCATGGCGGCGGTGCAGTTGCCCAGGATCCGCTCGGCCATGGCCTTGTCGCCCTTGCCCATATAGATCGAGGCCCGGGGCGCGCCGCCCATGCTCACCAGCGCCGCGAAGGCCGAAAACATCATGATCACCGGCATCGCCACCCCCATGCCGGTCAGGGCGGCGGGCCCGATGTCCGGGATATGGCCGATGTACATCCGGTCCACCATATTGTACAGCAGATTGATCACCTGGGCCGTGATGGCCGGCAGCGCCAGCTGAAACAGCAGCCGGCCCACCGGCTCGGTGCCCAGATTCGGCTGCGCCGCCCCCGCGGGATGATGCGTCATGGGTCGTTCCCCTTCCTTTCCCGCGGGATGGCCGCGGCGTTCTGTCTGTATGATACCGCAAAAAGAGCCGCCCTGTAAAGGGCGGCCCCGCCAAATCCGGACAAACGTTTCCGTTTGCCCCACATCCTTATAAATAGGCCTTGTACATCTCGGTGCTGGCCTCCTGGAACCGCAGCAGTTCGTCGGCCATCTCCTTGGCGCCCACGCTGGCCTGCGGGTAGGCGTTCTGGGCCTTGACCACGTCCATGACCCCCTGGTTGCTGCCCTCGGTGAGCATCTGCGCCAGCGCCCCGGTGGAGTGGTCCATCAGGGTGCGGCCCTTGATGCCCGCTTTGGCCATCGCCTTGGCCATGGTGCTCTGGCCCCGGCTCTCGGCCCCGCAGGCCGCCAGCGCGGTGTGGGCCTTCTGGTTCAGCCGCCGGTACTCCTTCTGCTGCTTGAGCATCCGGGCCCGGAACTCCCGGTCCTGGGCGTAGGGCATCAGCTGCGCCAGGGCGTTCTTGCCCATCTCGGTGTTGCGCACGATCTCCTGCAGCAGCGCCTCGTTGTCGCTTACATGTTCCTGTTTCACGGTTTGTTTCCCCCTTTCGCCCGATTTCGGGCTTTGGGGACAGTATGCCCGTTTCGCCGCGCCGCTATTCGCGAAAAACGCCCCGTCAGGTCACCTTCCGGCGGGCGGCGCCTTTGCCCCGGGCCGCCGGGGCCGCCTTGGCGGCCTGCCGGGCCGGCCGGGCGGGCTTTGCCTTGGGCGCGGGCTTCTCCTCCTGCTGTGCCGCCGGCGCTTTGCCCGGCTCGCACCGGCCGAACAGGGCGCACCTTTCCCGGATATGGGCCGCCAGCGCCCCGGTCAGCGCCCCGGCCGGGCAGCGCCAGCTCCAGTTTTCCGCCTGCAGGCGGCCGGGGCAGTTGATCCGCGCCTCGGCCCCCAGGCCCAGCCAGTCCGCCAGGGGGATCACCGCCAGCCGGGCCGGGCTGGCCAGCGCCCCCCGCAAAAAGCCCTCGGTCAGCCCTTCCCGGGTGTTCAGCCCGAAATACGCCTTCGCCATTGCCACCTCCGCCTTGCCGGCGGTGGCCAGCCAGTCGGCGGCGGTGGTGTTGTCGTGGGTGCCCGGATACACCACGCAGTTCTCGGTGTAGTTGTGGGGCAGATACTCGTTGTCCGCCCCGCCGCTGAAGGCAAACTGCAGCACCTTCATCCCCGGCAGCCCGGTCTCCCGCAGCAGCCGGCGCACACTGTCGAACAGCTCGCCCAAATCCTCCGCCACGATGGGCAGCCGCGGCCCGAAAGCCCGCTCCATCTCCCGGAAAAAGTCCAGCCCCGGGCCCTGCTCCCATTTCCCGGTGCGGGCGGTGGCCGCGTCGGCCGGGATGGCGTAGTAGGTGTCGAAGGCGCGGAAATGGTCGATCCGCACAATGTCGTACAGTTCCAGCGCGTGGCCCAGCCGCCGTTTCCACCAGGCATAGCCGGTCCGTTTCTGATAGGCCCAGTCGTAGAGCGGGTTGCCCCACAGCTGGCCGTCGGCGCTGAAATAATCCGGCGGGCAGCCCGCCACCCGGGTGGGTTCGCCCTCCGCGTTGGTCTCGAACAATTCGCTGCCCGCCCAGGCGTCGGCGGAATCCGCCGCCGCGTAGATGGGGATATCCCCCAGGATCTTCACGCCCCGGTCGTTGGCGTACTGCCGCAGCGCCCGCCATTGGCCGTCAAACAGATACTGCACAAACTTCCAGAACTCGATCCGGTCGGCGTGGGCGGCGCGGAATTCCTCCAGCGCCGCGGCCTCCCGCCGGCGCAGAGCCAGCGGCCAGGCCCGCCAGGGCGCCATGTCGTTGGCCTCCTTGACGGTCATGTAGAGGGCGTAGTCCTCCAGCCAGGCCTCGTTGCCGAAACAGAACCGGTACCAGTCGTCCGGGTAGGGGGTCTCGTAGCCGGGCACCGGCCGCTGGGTGCGCCAGCGCTGCCAGGCCCGCTCCAGCACCGCCAGCCGGGTGGTGTAGAGCAGCCCGTAGTTCACCCGCCCGGCGGGCAGCGGCGCGCACTCCGCCTCGGTGAGCAGCCCCTGCGCTTTCAGCGTTTCCAGGTCAATGAAATAGGGATTCCCCGCGAAGGCCGAACAGCTCTGGTAGGGGCTGTCCCCGTAGCCGGTGGGGCTCAAGGGCAGGATCTGCCACACCTGCTGGCCCGCCGCCGCCAGAAAATCCACGAACTGCCGGGCCTGCGCGCCCAGGCTGCCGATGCCCTGGGGCCCCGGCAGGGCCGACACCGGCATCAGAATACCGCATTGCCGCATCTCTCACACGCTCCTTTGTGGGATGTTTGCCTCTATTATACCGCGGCGGGGCGCGGTTTTCCACTGTTTTGCGCGCCGGCGTGGACAAGCCGCGCGCCGGGGCGTATAATAGTATTCATACGGGCCGCGCGCCCGTATCATTTTGGGATGAGGGAGAGATTGGGAATGAACGAACCGAAACTGACGGTGCGCCGGGCCGCACCCCGCGACCTGCCCCGCCTGCACGAACTGTTGGGCCAGGTGGCCGAGGTGCATCACAAGGGCCGGCCGGACCTGTTCAAGGCCGGGCAGCGCAAGTATACCGACGAGCAGCTGCTGGAGATTCTGGCGGACGATACCCGCCCGGTGCTGGCGGCGGTGAACGACCAGGACGTGCTGCAGGGCTACGCCTTCTGCGTTTTCAAGCAGTCTGTAAACGACAACATCATGACCGATATCCGCACCCTGTACATCGACGATCTGTGTGTGGACGAGGCCTGCCGGGGCCAGCATGTGGGCACCCTGCTGTACAACGCGGTGCTGGACTACGCCCGGGCCCACGGCTGCTACAACGTGACCCTAAACGTGTGGAGCTGCAATACCAGCGCCCAGAAGTTCTACGAGGCCCGGGGCCTTGTGCCCCAGAAGATCGGCATGGAGGTCATTCTGTGAAGGAGGACCGGCTGTATTATGCGGACCCGTTCCGCACCGAATTTTCCGCCCGGGTGACCGGCTGCGAGCCGGACGGGGACGCCTGGGCTGTGACCCTGGACGCCACCGCCTTTTACCCGGAGGGGGGCGGCCAGCCCGCCGACGCCGGGGTGCTGGGCGGCGCGCGGGTGCTGGACGTGCAGGAGCGGCAGGGCCGGGTGGTGCACACCACCGACCGGCCGCTGCCGGTGGGCAGCACGGTGGAGGGGGTCATTGACTGGCCCCGCCGGCTGGACCACATGGAGCAGCACACCGGCGAACACATCCTGAGCGGCACGCTGCACCGGCTGTACGGCGCGGAGAATGTGGGCTTCCACATCGGGCCGGACACGGTGCGGATGGACATGAGCCTGCCTTTGACCGACGAACAGCTGGCCCAGGCGGAGCGGCAGGCCAACGAGGCGGTGCGCCGGGATCTGCCGGTGATCGCCTCCTGGCCCAGCCCGGACAAGCTGGCCGCCACCGAATACCGCAGCAAGAAGGCGCTGGAAGGGCCGGTGCGGCTGATCACGGTGCCCGAGACCGACTGCTGCGCCTGCTGCGGCACCCATCTGACCCGGTCGGGGCAGGTGGGGCTGATCGCCATTGTGAGCGCCCAGCCCTACAAGGGCGGGGTGCGGCTGGCGGTGGTCTGCGGCGGCCGGGCGGCGGCCTGGGCGCAGCGGCTGGCACAGCAGGCCCACGCGGTGAGCGGGCTGCTGAGCGCCCCGGCCGACGCGCTCACCGAGGCGGTGCAGCGGCAGGCGGCCCAGGCGGCCCGGCTGCGGGAACAGCTGGCCGAGGCCCGCAACGCCTGGTTCGGCCTGCTGGCGCGGCAGGTGGGCGAACAGGACGCGCCCTGCCTGTGCCTGCCGGACCTGGCGGGGGACGAGCTGCGCCGCTGCGCGCTGGCGCTGGCGGCGCGGACCGAACGGCCCTGCGGGGTGTTCAGCCCGGGGGAGGGGGATACCCTTCACTACGCGCTGGTGTGGACCGGCGGGGATTCCGCCGGGCTGTGCCGGGAGATGAACGGGGCCTTTGCCGGGCGGGGCGGCGGGCGGCCGCCGCTGGCCCAGGGCAGCCTGCACGGGGAGTTTGCCGCGGTGCAGGGCTGGTTCGCGGCCCGGTGCGACGAGAGTTTCAACCACTGATCGATACACGGAGGAACACCCATCTATGCGGATGCGATTCAAACCCTATGCCCGGCCGGAACTGCTGGCCAGCCCCCTGCACGCCCACGACCCGATGGCCAACCGGGGCCGCTGGCACCGGGCCTACGCCCGGCCGGACCAGCCGCTGCATCTGGAACTGGGATGCGGCAAGGGGGGATTTCTGGCGCAGCTGGCGCCCCGGCATCCCCAGGTCAACTATCTGGGCATCGACATCACCGACAAGGTGCTGATCCTGGCCAAGCGCAAGCTGGAGGCGGCCTATGCCGCGGCGGGGCTGCCGGCGGACAACGTGCAGATCGCCAGCCTGGACATTGAGCGGATCCTGAACGCCTTTGCGCCCGAGGACACGGTGGAACGCATCTACATCAATTTCTGCAATCCCTGGGACAAGAAGGCCGGGCACCGCAAGCACCGGCTGACCCATACCCGGCAGCTGGCGCTTTACCGGCAGTTTCTCGCGCCGGGGGCCGAGATCTGGTTCAAGACCGACGACGACGGTCTGTTTGAGGACAGCCTGACCTATTTCGCGGAGGCGGGGTTCGCCGTGCGGTGGATGACCCGGGACCTGCACGCCGACGAGCCGGACTGGAACATCCGCACCGAGCACGAAGCGATGTTCACCGCCATGGGCATCCCCACCAAGGCCCTGATCGCCGTGATGCAGCCCGCCGACGAGGCGGAGGTCGCCCGCGCCGCCCAGGCCCGGGTGGCCGCCGAGAAACACCTGGGCCGGGTGCTGAACGGCGAAGGGTGAGGGAAGGCCGATCTGGGGGGATAGAACCTATCCCCCCAGCCCCCCCGGAAATCATGGCCAAATCCATTTGGCCATGTGGATATTGAAAAAAGCAAGGCTGATGCGTGTCCTGTATACGCACCGGCCTTGCTTTTATTGTATCCAGAGGGCCAAGGATTGGCCCGACAAATGGGGGGCTGGGGGACTGGTCCCCCAGATCGGCCCAATAGTATATTGACAAACAATATTATACGATGTATAGTATTGGCAGAGATACAATATCGACCGGGAAAGGACGGTGGGGCGGATGGCCTTTAACACCAGGGCCGCGCTGCTGGACGCGCTGGTGTTGAGCATTGTGGCGCGGGAACCCACCTACGGGTACAAGATCACCCAGGAGGTGCGGGCGGTGATGCTGGTGAGCGAGAGCACCCTGTATCCGGTGCTGCGCCGGCTGCAGAAGGACGGGTGTCTGGACACCTACGACCAGGAATTTGCCGGGCGCAACCGACGGTACTACCGGCTGACCGAAGCCGGCCGGCAGCGTCTGGCCGACTATCGCCGGGAATGGCGGGACTACCGCCGCAGCATTGACCGGCTGTTGCTGGGGGAGGAGGAGAACGCATGACGGGCGAAGAATTTCTGCGTCAGCTGGAGACCATGCTGGCCGACGTGACCGAGGAGGAGCGCCGGGAGGCGCTGCGGTACTACGAGGAATACCTGCGGGACGCGGGCCCGGACCAGGAACAACAGGTGCTGGCGGAACTGGGCAGCCCGGCCCGGGTGGCGGCGATCATCCGGGCCAACGTGCCGGGCAGCCGGGCGGAATCGGCCCAGAGCGCGCCCCCGTCGGGCGGGCAGCCGCTGCGCATCCGGGGCCTGACATCGGGCGGGGCGGCGTATACCGGCGCGGCCGCGGCGGCGCAGACCGCCCCGGCAGGCGGCGGGCGCACGGCGCTGTGGTGGCTGCTGGTGCTGGTGACCAGCCCGTTGTGGCTGAGCGTGCTGGCGGCGGTGGCAAGCGCGCTGATCGGGGTGATCGGGCTGTTTATCGGGCTGGCCTGCGCGCTGCTGGCGGTGATCGTGGCGGGGATCATCTGTGTATTCGCGGGCGGGGCGCTCGCGGTCATGAGCCTGTCCGGCCTGGCCGCCAGCCTGCCCGACAGCCTGATGGGGCTGGCCAGCTGTCTGGCGGCGATGGGCGTCGGGTTTCTGCTGCTGGCCGCCGGCTGGGCGGTCTGCGGCCGGGGATTGCCGGCGTTGTTCCGGGCGCTGGGCCGGTTGCTGGGCGCGGCCGGCAAGGGTCTGGGCAATGCCTGGGCCTGGCTGCGCCGGGCGGTGAAAGGAGGGGACTGAGATGCGTGGTTTGACGCGTGTGCTGCTGGGGCTGGGCGCGGGCTGCCTGATCCTGGCGCTGCTGCTGGGGCTCATCGGGCTGTGCCTGGGCGGGCGGTTCGGGTCCTTTCAGCCCACGCCGGACGGGATGCGGTATCTGCCCGAGGGCCAGGGCGACAGCTTCTGGGTAGTGCTGGACGGCGAGGACCGGGAGATGCAGACGGTGGCGCTGCCGGCGGACAGCTTCGCGGGGGTCACGGTGGACAGCGGGCTGGCGGCGGTGACGGTGCGCGCCGGGACAGCCTGGCAGCTGACCACCACCCATCCGGAGTTGTTTGAGGTGACCCAAGAGGACGGCCGGCTGGTGATCGACAGCCGGGAGCCGGGCATCCTCGGGCAGACGGTGCAGGATGTGCGGCTGACGCTGGAGGTGCCGGCGGACGCGGTGCTGGACCGGCTGGAGCTGGACTGCGGGCTGGGCAGCCTGACGGCGGAAGATCTGGAGACCGGATCGCTGAACGTGGACGCGGGGATGAGCAGCGTGACCCTGACCGGCCTGACGGTGCGGGGCGACGCGCAGCTGGACTGCGGCGCGGGCAGCCTGACGGTGAACGGGCTGACGGCCGAAACGGTGCGTGGGGAGTGCGGCCTGGGCAATGTGGAGTTGACCGGCCTGACGGCGGGCAGCCTGGAACTGTCCTGCGGGCTGGGAATGTTGACCGGCACGGACCTGACGGTGGCCGGCGACACGGTGCTGGACTGCGGCGCCGGCACGATGGAGGTGACCGGCGATCTGGCCGGCAGCCTGACCGCCGACTGCGGCATGGGCAGCCTGACCGTGACCACCCCGCAGCCGGAACAATACAGCCTGGACGGCAGCTGCGGGTTGGGCAGCCTGACGGTGGACGGCCGCTCGGTGAGCGGCGCCGACGGCAGCCTGACCATCGAAAACGACGCTTCCATCCAGTATCGCCTGTCGGTGGACATGGGCGCGCTGACCGTGCGGTTCGCGGACTGAAATAGAGCCAATCTGGGGGACCAGTCCCCCAGACCCCCATCTATCGGGCCAATTCATTGGCCCTCGGGATAAAACAAAATCAAGGCCGGTGCGCACACAGAATACGCACCGGCCTTGTCTTTTATGCTTTTCCTATGGCCGGAGTATTCCGGCCATGGATTCAGGGGTCTGGGGGGACGTTGTCCCCCCAGATTGGCCCATACTGCGCCGTCAGGGTAGCGGCCAGGCGGGCCAGATCGGCGCGGGCTTCGGGCGGGTCCAGCACCTGGACGTCGCCGCCGAACCCGCAGACCCAGCCCCAGAACGGCGGGCTGAGCACCGCGTCCACCCACACGTCGAACTGCTCCCCGTCCGGCTGAGGCAGCAAGGTCACCTCCATGCCGAACCGGTCCAGCACCGGCCCGGCCAGGCGGGCGGCGCAGCGCAGCCGCACCCTGGCCTGCGGCCCGCCGAACATCCCGAAGGTGCGCCGGGCATAGGCCGCCGGGTCGAAATCCTCGAACAGCTTTCGGCCCTGCCGGTCCGCCCGGGTCACGGTCAGGCGGGTCATCTTGTCCACCCGGTAATGGCGCACCACGCAGTCGTCCCCGGTGCCGGTGCAGCCGATCAGGTAATAGTTCTCGTTCTCCCAGGCCAGCACCCAGGGGCTCACCCGATACAGCCGCCCGCCGTGCCGCAGCACCCGGTTCTTCTCCATATCCCAGTCATAATACTGAAAGGTGACCATCTTGTTTTGGGCGATGGCGGTGTGCAGTTCATCCACCAGGTAATAGATGCTCTCGTTCATCGTCTTGACCCGTCCGCTCACCGCCACCTGCCGCTGCAGCTGCCGGGCCTGGTACTCGCTGGCCAGCCCCTCCAGCTTGCGGATCAGCTGTTCCGACTTGCGCCGGGTCAGAAACCGGCTGGCCTGCACCGCGTCCACCAGCAGCTTCAGCTCCGGCAGCTGGAACTGCCGTTCCGCCAGGTAATACCCGCCGCCCCGGCCCCGCTGCTGCTCGATGTCGTAGCCCGCGTCCCGCAGGGTCTCGATATCGCTGTACAGGCTCTTGCGCTCGGTGGGGATCTGCCGCTTTTCCAGTTCCCGGATCAATTGCGGCACCGACAGCCGGTGCTCCGGATCGGTATACCGCTCAAACAGCCGCAGCAGCGCCAGCAGCTTGCCTTTCTGGCCTTCCTTGCGGGGCATCTCACACCTCCGGCTTCTTGTCAAAGGCGGCGCGGCGCTGGCTGCTCAGCCGGAACATCGCCTCCAGCCCCGCCGCGTCCCCCGCCGCCAGATACCCCCGCAGCTGCTCCAGCGCGGCGGTGAACTGGTCGATCTCGGCGGTCAGGTTATCCCGGTTTCGCAAAAACAACTCGCTCCACATGGTGGGATTGATCCGGGCGATCCGGGTCAGGTCCCGGAAAGAATCCCCCGTATACTCGTTCAGATGGCTGTTGTCCGACGCGCACATCAAACTCACCGCGATGGCATGGGTCAGCTGGCTCACATAGCCGATCATCCGGTCGTGCTCCTCGGGGGTGAGCACGCTCACATGGGCAAACCCCAGCGCCGCCGCCAGCCGCCGGGCAAAGGCGATCCCCTCCGGGGTATTCCGGTCGGTGGGGGTGATGATGAAGTTGGCGGGGGTGAACTCCACCAGATGGCTGCTGCGGATGCCGCTGACCTCCTTGCCCGCCATGGGATGGCAGGCGATGAACTCCACCTTGTCCCCCAGGGCCTGCTGCACCGGCTCGATCACCCCCCGCTTGACCCCGGCCACGTCGGTGATCAGGCAGCCGGGTTTCAGCACCGGGCCGTAGGTTTTGGCCCACTCCAGCTGCGCCGCCGGGTAGAGCGCCAATACCACCACGTCCGCCTGGCCGGCCAGGTCGGCGTGTTCGCCGCAGCGGCCCTGCCGGATATAGCCCTTTTCCAGCGCAAAGGCCACGGCGGTCGGGTCGATGTCCGCCCCTTCCACGTAAAATCCCGCCCGGGCCAGCCCCATGGCGTACCGCCCGCCCAGCAGGCCCAGACCCACGATCAGAAACCGCTTTTCCATCTCTACACCCCTCTTTGCTTTGCTTATTCCGCTTCTTCGGTCACCCGGCCGCCCAGCCCGCGCACCACATCAAAGAACGCCGGCCAGCTTTTGGCCACCGCCTCGGCCCCCCGGATGCGGGCGGGCAGGCCCGCCGCCAGGGCGGCCACCGTCAGCGCCATGACCACCCGATGGTCGTTGTGGCCCCGCAGTTCCCCCGGCGTCACCAGCGGGCCGCCGGTGATGGTCACCGTGTCGGCGGTGCTCTGGATATGCGCCCCGAACCGGCGCAGCTCCTCCTCCATGGCGGCGATCCGGTCGCTCTCCTTCAGCCGCAGCCGGCCCGCGTTGCGGATCACCGTCTGCCCCTGGCAGAAAGCCCCCAGCACCATCAGGACCGGCCCCAGGTCCGGGCAGTCGGCCAGGTCGATCTCGGTGGCGGTCAGCGGGTTTTGGGCGAAATGCACCGCGCCGTCCGCCCGCACAAACTTCGCGCCGCACCGGCGCAGGATCTCCAGAATGGCCGCGTCGCCCTGGCGGCTGGCGGGGTTCAGCCCCTCCACGGCGATGCCGCCCAGCAGCGAGCCCAGCACCGCGAAGAACGCCCCCTGGCTGTAATCGCCCTCCACCGTGTACTCCCGGTTGTGGTACCGCTGGTTGCCGGGCACCTCCAGCCGGGCGGCCGCCCCCTCGGGCAGCTCTTCCTGGGGCACGAACCGGGCCGTGACCCCGAAATCCGCCAGCGCCGCCAGGGTCAGATCCACATAGCTGCGGCTCTCAAAGGGCGGGGTGATGGTGATGGCGCTGTCCCCCAGCATGAGCGGCAGCGCGAACAGCAGCCCGCTGATGAACTGGCTGGACACGTCCCCCGCCAGCCGGTACTCCCCCGGGCGCAGGCTGCCCTTGATCAGGATGCCGCCCTCGTTCTGGCAGAACATCCGCCCCTGCCCGGCAAAGATCTCGGCGTAGGGGCCCTGGGGCCGCTGCATCAGCCGCCCCCGGCCGCAGAACCGCACCTGCTGCCCGGTCAGGCTGCACACCGGGATCAGAAACCGCAGGGTGCTGCCGCTCTCGCCGCAGTCGATGGGGCCGCGCAGGGTGGCAAAGCCGCCCCGGCCCTCGATGTCGGCCCAGTGTTCCCGCACCTGGACCTTCGCCCCCAGCTGGCGCACCGCGTTCAGGGTGGCCTGCACGTCCTGGCTGTATTCCAGGTTGCGGATCCGGCTCATCCCCCGGGCCAGCCCGGCGGCCAGCACCGCCCGGTGGGCCATGCTCTTGGAGGGGGGCGCGGTGACCCGGCCGGTCAGCGGCCCGGGCTGCAAAACAGCGATCATGGCGTTTTCACTTCCTTTTTATCGGTTCCAGTTTCCGCCCAGCAGATAGTAGCCGGCCCAGTAGAGTTTCCAGTACAGGCGCTTGGCGCCGCTCTCGTCCGAGTGGTAGACCGCCCGCACCAGGGCCGCGTTGCCCAACCGGAAGGGCCAGTAGTAGGCGTGGTAATATTTTACCCGCTTCATCCAGGCCAGGATGCGGCGGGTCTCGGGCCCCCGCAGCAGCGCCCGGGGCACCGGCTCGCCCAGCTGGTGGGCCGCCCACACCCCGAAGGCGAACCGCCGCAGATACTGCCGGCAGATGCTGTTGGCGTCCTCCAGCGGGATGGCGGTGAAGTCCTCCACCGCCGCCAGCACCCCCGCGCACTCGGCCTGCACCCGGGCCGCGTAGCCCCGGTACGCCTCCGGGTCCCAGTCCATCTGATGGCCGGTGCCCTTCTGCTTGGAAAGGCTGCCCACGGTGGTGGTGTCCCAGAAATACAGGGGCATGTCGGTCTGGCGGATGCAGGCCTGGGGAAACGCCTCAAAATGGGCCTTGTGGTAGGCCTCGCAGAAGGGGATGTCGTTGCTGTTGCGCAGGGTCACGTCGAACCGCACCTTGTACCGGCGGATAACCTGGGCGTGAAACAACCGGTTGTACAGGTTCCCTGATTTATACGTAACGTAATATGCCGGCCATTTGGACCGGGGGTAGACCCACTCCTGGAACGGCCGGTCCAGCTGGTCGGGGCCGGCCAGGGCGGCCAGATCGGTGACAAAATCCCACACGATCACGTCCTGGGGGTACTGGGCCTGGCGGCGCAGCGCCCACTGGATCATCAGCGGGCTGGCCGCGTCGTCCGAGTCCAGGATGAGGAAATACTCCCCCCGGGCGGCCTCGATGCCGGCGTTGCGGGCGGCGCAGGCGCCGCCGTTTTTCTGGTGGATCACCCGGATGCGGCTGTCGTGGGCGGCGTACTCGTCGCAGATGCGGCCGCTGTCGTCGGGGCTGCCGTCGTCCACCAGGATGAACTCAAAATCCGGGTCGGTCTGGGCCAGCACGCTCTCGATGAACCGGGGCAGCACCGCGGCCACCTTGTACACCGGGCTGATGACCGAAACGCGGGGTGTGGTTTCCATTACAGCTTCCTCCTTTAGCGGCGGCGCCAGCTGCCGCCCAGGGCGTACCAGCCCAGCCAGTACACCTTCCAGAACAGCTTCTTGCTCTCGCTCTCATCCGACTGGTACATCGCCCGCACCAGCGGGGTGCATTGCAGCCGCAGCGGCCAGTAATAGCCGCTGTACAGCTTCTGTTTGCGCATGACGGCCAGCAGTTCCCGGATCTCGGGCCAGCGGTAGAAATCCCGGGGCACCGGCTCGCCCAGCTGGTGGGCGGCCCAGACCCCGAACGCGAACCGCCGGCAATACTGCACGCACAGGTTCATGGCGTCCTCCGCCGGCACGGCGGCCAGCCCGCCCATGGAATCGCTCATCTGGCGGTATTCCGCCCGCAGGGTGTGCAGGTAGCCCCGGCTTTCCTCCGGGTCCCACTCGATGGGATGGGCGGCCACCGCCTTTTTGCTGGCCCGGGCGGCCCCGTTGTCGTTGTGGACGATGTAGAGGGGCAGGTCGTACTGGCGCACGATGGCCTGCGGCCGGGCGGCGAAGAAGGCGTGGAAGTAGGCGATGCAGAACTGCATGTCCTCCCCCCGGGCCTGGCCCACCGGGTAGCGCACCTCGCCCTGGCGGATGAGGGCCGCGTCAAACAGCTTGTTGGTCACGTTGGCGCTGGGGATGGTGAAGATATAGGCCTGCAGCTGGGCTTTTGTGTACCGCTTGCAGGGGGGGTGAACAAGATCCGGGGCGGTGGCGGTCTGGTCGTGCAGCACCCAGCCGATCAGGTCGCCCGGGTGGCGGGCCTGCCGCTCCAGCGCCCAGGCCGCGGTCTCGGGCAGGATGGTGTCGTCCCCGTCCACGAACAGGAAATAGGGCGCGCGGGCGGCGGCCATACCAGCGTTGCGGGCGGCGGAGACCCCGCCGTTTTCCTGGTGCAGCACCCGGAACCGGGGGTCCTGTTCGGCCCATTGGCGGCAGACCGCCAGGCTGCCGTCGGCCGAGCCGTCGTCCACCAGCACGCACTCCCAGTCCGGGGTGGTCTGGGCGGCGATGGAGGCCAGGCACCGGGGCAGCAGCGCTTCCAGGTTGTACACCGGCACAATGATGCTGACGGCGGGGGTTTCACGGGACATCGCAACCTCTCCTTTACAGGGTATCGGGGCGCTTCCAGCGGTTCGCCCCCTCGATGTAGTAGAACAGCCAGTCGAAATGGCCGAAGTTCGGATGCTGCAGCTGGCTCCACACATACATCCGCCGGGCCATCCACCGCCAGCGCAGCCGCAGCGGCAGGTAGTAGGCCACATGCACCCGGTTGCGCCGGCACCAGGCCAGCAGATTCCGCAGCCGCTCGTCCCGCCAGAAGCCCCGGGGCAGCGGCTCGCCCAGCCGGGCGGCGCACCACAGCCCGTAGCACACGCCCCGCAGATAGTGGTGCATGAAGGGGAACACCTGTTCCGGCGTCATCTCCCACAGCCCCGGCACCCGGGCGGCCTTCTCCGCCAGCTCGGCCAGCAGCCCGGCCAGATAGCCCGGCTGCGGCTCATCCAGCTGCGCGCCGTGCGCCGCGTTGCGCTGCACCATGGTGCGGATGATGGAATCGGTGGTGTTGAGGGTGTGGCAGTACAGCGGCACCGGCAGGTAGGCGATCAGCGGGTCGGCGGGCAGGCAGGCCATATACCGGCGCACAAAATCCACGTCCTCGCCGCCGCTGGTGCGGGCCCAGCCCAGTTCCGGGTCGAACCGCAGGCCGTGGCGGCGGATCCGGTCGGCCTCGAACAGCTTGTTCCAGGCGTGCACAAACAGCATGCTGATGTTGCCGCTGTAATGGGTGATCTCCATCTGGCTGCGGGGCAGCGCCTGCACCTGGTAATCATCCTGCTGGTGGCGGGCCCACTCCTCCGGGGAGCGGCTGCTGTTCCAGATCACCAGCGCCGCGGGGTGTTCCCGCTGCGCCCGCAGCGCGTACTCCAGTTCCCGGGGGGCGATCCGGTCGTCCGCGTCCAGAAAGACGATATACCCTCCGCGGGCCTGGTCCATCCCCGCGTTGCGGGCGCGGGAAAGGCCGCCGTTGGCCTGGTGGATCACCCGGAACCGGCCGTCGGCCTGTGCGATCTCGTCGCAGAGCGCGCCGGTGCCGTCGGCAGAGCCGTCGTCCACCAGCACGCACTCCCAGTCCGGGAAGGTCTGGGCGCGCACACTGTCCGCGCAGTCCCGCAGCCAGCGTTCGGCGTTATAGGCCGGCACGATGACCGTGACGGCGGGGGTCGGCTGGTTCATGCGGCATCCTCCTTGCGGCAAGATTCAGGACCACCGGCCGCCGATCAGCAGCTTCTGCAGCAGGGCCAGCCGGTAGTACCAGGCGTTTTGGGCGTTGTCCCAGCCGTACATCGCGGCCACCAGCGCCGCGCTGCCCAGCCGGAAGGGCAGGTAGTAGGGGGTGTAGCGCCGGCGGGCCAGCAGCCCGTCCAGCAGGGTCCTGACCTCGGGGCCGCGGATGTAGCCGGCGGGCAGGGTCTCGCCCAGTTCCCGGGCGCACCAGGCCCCGTAGGCCAGGCAGCGCAGGTAATGGCGGATGGTCACATAGCCCATCTGGGGCTGCGCGAACAGGTCGGCGTACTCCACCAGGTTCTGCCGCAGCTCGGCCAGGATCCGCGCCGCGTAGCCCGGCTCGGGCCGGTCGGCCTCCCGCTTGAACTGGCCGTAGCGGGCCTCGTAGCGGGTGACCAGCGACTGGGGATTGTCCATCTCGTGGTAGTAGCGGGGCACCGGCAGATAGGTGTAGAGCCGGGGCTTGTCCGAGAAGAAGTTCTCCTGGTACTGCTGAAAGAACACCTCGTCCTCGCTCAGGTTGTGTTCGTAGCCCAGTTCCTTGTCGAACCGCATCCCGAACTTCTTCACGCAGCCGGCCTGGAACAGCTTGTTCCACACCTGCACCCCCTGGCCCTTGGAGGCGAACATCATCTGCACCTCCAGCCCCCGCATGAGGGTCTCGGCAAAGGGCTCGGCGGCCCGGCGGGCCAGCTCGGCCTGGTCCAGGGTCAGGTCCCACATGACCAGCCGGTCCGGGTGGGCCAGCTGGCTGCGCATGGCGTACTCGATGAGATGGGCCTCGATGGCGTCGTCCGCGTCCACGAAGAACAGGTACAGCCCCACCGCCGCGTCCAGCCCGGCGTTGCGGGCGGTGGACACCCCGCCGTTTTCCTTGTGGATCACCCGCACCCGGGGGTCCTTTCCGGCGTAGGAATCGCAGATGGCGCCGCAGCCGTCCGGGCTGCCGTCCTCCACCAAAATGAGTTCAAAGTCCGGCCAGGTCTGGGCCAGGATGCTGTCCACGCACCGGGGCAGGAACTTCTCGCAGTTCCACACCGGCACGATCACCGAGACCAGCGGGGTCTGTTCCGATTGCATGGGGCTCCCTCCTTGCGGGCAGAATCAGGCCTTCCAGCCGGGGCCGGGCAGCAGACGCAGCGCCGCCTGGACCCGGTAGAACCAGGGGCTGCGGGTGCGCTCGGCGTAGAACAGCCGGGCGATCAGGCCGGGCCGTTTCCAGCAAAACGGCCAGTAAAACACGTAGTAGCGATGGGTGGCGGCGCAGGTCTCCAGGCACCAGCGCACCGCCGGCCAGCAAAAGAAGTCGGCCGGCAGCCGCTCGCCCAATTCCCGGGCGCTCCACACCCCGTAGGCGAAGCAGTGCAGATAGTGCAGGGCGGTGGGAAACGCCTGTTCGCCGGAAAAAAAGTCCGGAAAGGCGGCCATCCGCCGCTCGAACTCCCGGTTGAGGGTGTGAACGTAGCCCGCCTCGGGCACCTCGTCCATCTCGGCGCGGGGGGCGGGGGCGGCCTTTTTCAGGTTGGTCATGATGGAGTGGGGATTGTCCCGCCGGTAGAAGTAGAGGGGCTCGTCCAGGTAGCGGAAACCCTGGTCCGGCCCGGCCAGGAACAGCTGCATATACCGGGTGGAGAAGAGCGCGTCCTCCCCGGGGGCGTTTTTGCGCCCGTCCGGGTCCACGAAGGAGAAGCCGTGCTCGGTGAGGATGTCCCGGCGGAACAGCTTGGTGTTGACCCCGGTGTGCAGGGCGATCTGCAGAAAGATCAGCTGCATCTCGTCCTGGGTGCAGCGCCGGTGGGTCCGGGGCATGCCGGGCAGGGCCTGGAACTCCTGCCAGTCGCTGGTGGAGCGCCAGATGGTCAGGTCCCGGGGGAACTGTTTCTGGGTGGTGAGGGCGGCTTCCAGCAGGCAGGGGGCCATGGCGTCGTCCGCGTCGAAGAAGTAGACCCACGGGGTATCGGCGGCGGCCAGGCCGGCGTTGCGGGCGCTGGAGGCCCCGCCGTTTTCCTTGTGGATCACCGAAAAGCGGCTGTCCCGGGCGGCCCACTCGTCGCAGACCGGGCCGCTGCCGTCGGTGGAGCCGTCGTCCACCAGCACGCACCGCCAGCCCGGGAAGGTCTGGGCTTCGATGGACGCCAGGCAGACCGGCAGAAATTCGCCGGCGTTCCACACCGGCACCACGATGGTCAGTTCAGGGGCGTTTGGCATGGGTGTCCTCCTTATTTCCAGCCGGGCAGGGCCAGATGGGCCAGCCGGTCCAGCCGGTAATACAGGGCTTTGCGCCAGCTTTTGGCCTCGTAGACCCGGGCCAGCAGGGCGGGCTGGTCCCAGCGAAGCAGCAGCCAGGCGAGGGGCTCGGCCCGGTACTGCCGGCCCAGCGCCAGCAGACGGGCCACCGCCGGCTCGGCCCGCAGGGGATGGGGCAAAGCCTCGCCCAGCGCCCGGGCGCTGTACACCCCGTAGGTGACGCCGTTCATATAGTGGCGGATGGTCTCCCGGGCGGCCTGCTCCCCGGCCAGGGGCGCGGGGCGGGCGCAGATCTCCAGGCACTCCCGGCAGATGCGGGGCCAGTACCCGGGCTGGGGCGCGTCCGGTCCCTCGGCCGGCGCGGCGGCGCGCTGGCGGTTGAAGCGGGCGGCCTGGGAGTTGTCGTTGGCCCGCTCGTTGTAGTACAGGGCCTGCTCAAAAAAGACGTAGTTCTGCGGCCCGTCGCCAAAAAACGCCCGGTAGTACCGGTCCAGGAAGTCCTTGTCCTCCCCCATCTTCTCCACCCGGCCCAGGGCTTCGTCGAACCGCAGCCCGGCCCGGCGCACCACATCCCCGTCGAACAGCTTGTTCCAGGGCTGCATCTCGATGCCCCGGCTGGTGAAGAGCAGCATCATCTCCACCCCGTCGCACAGGCGGGGCGAGGGCGGCAGGGCGGCGGCCCAGGTGAAGGCGTCCCAGTCGGTGGCGTACTGCCACACCGGCACCCGGTCCGGATGCAGCCGGGCCTGTTCCACCGCGTATTCCAGCTCGTGGGGGCCCAGCGCGTCGTCGTTGTCGCAGAAGGCGATGTACCGGCCCCGGGCCGCGTCCAGGCCGGTGTTGCGGGCCCGGCTGATGCCGCCGTTGGGCTGGTGGATCGCCCGGAACCGGCCGTCCCGGGCGGCCCACTCGTCGCAGATGGCGCCGCTGTTGTCCGGGCTGCCGTCCTCCACCAGGAGGCACTCCCAGTCGGTCAGGGTCTGGGCGGCGATCGACGCGAGGCACCGGGGCAGCAGCGCTTGCGCCCCCCAGACCGGGACGATCACGCTGACCAAAGGCGCTTGGGTATTGCTCACGGCCAACTTCCTTTCTTATTCCCCGGCGTTTTTCTTCCAGCCGGGCAGCAGCAGGCGGAACAGCCGGCAGGCCCAGAAGAAGGGGGCCTGCTTGAGTTCGTCCCACTGGTAGAGCCGGGCCGCGAACCGCCAGGCCCGCAGCCGGTAGGGCAGGTAGTAGGGGTTGAAGATCCGGTTGTGTTTCCACCAATCCAGCAGTTCGGCCAGTTCGGGGCCGTCGGTCAGCGGCCGGGGCAGCCCCTCGCCCAGCTGTTCCGCGCACCAGAGCCCGAAGGCGAAGCACCGGGTATAGTGCCGCGCGAAGGCGATGGATTCCAGCGGGGGGATGTCGGTCAGGCGGGGCGGCATCTCGGTGCGCACCGACCGGTACTCCTTCAGGATGAAGTCCGCGTAGGCGGGCTCCGGGTCGGGCAGGGTCAGTTCCAGGCGCTGGGTGGCGGTGCGGGTGATGCTGGTGCGGTTGTCCGGATAGTGGAAGTAGCGGGGGGTGGCGGCGTAGACCATGGGGGGCGAACCCTCCGGCCAGCGGGCGGCCAGGTACTGTTCCATGAACAGCTTGTCCTCCCCCAGGTTGTCCCGCTTGCCCAATGTCTCGTCAAACCGCAGCCCCGCCGCGCGCACCGCGGCGGTCTGGAACAGCTTGTTCCAGATGGTCACGAAGATGGACCCGCAGGGATGCCGGCGCAGCATGGAGGCCCCGTCGGTCAGCTCGTACTCCAGCGGCTTTTCGGCCGCGGCGGCGAAATCGGCCGCGTCCCGGGTGTAGCCCCACATGACCAGCCGGTCGGGATAGGCGGTCTGCATGGCCACGGCGTACTCCAGGCTGTGGGGGTCCATGGCGTCGTCCTGGTCGCAGAAGGTGAACCACTCGCCCCGCAGCACCGCCAGCGCCGCGTTGCGGGCGCTGGACACCCCGCCGTTCTCCTTGTCCACCAGCCGGAACCGGGGATCCTGTTCCGCCAGCGCCGCGCAGATCGCCCGGCTGCCGTCGGTGGAGCCGTCGTTGACCATGACGCACTCAAAGTTCGGATAGGTCTGCGCCCGCAGGCTGCCCAGGCTGCGTTCCAGCCAGGCTTCGCCGTTGTACACCGGCAGGATCACGCTGACCAGCGGCTGCTCGTTCATGGGTGTTCACCTCATTTTTGGCTTATCGTTTCCAGTTTCCGCCCAGCAGGTAGTACAGGCCCCAGTCCCACCGGCCGAAGGCCCGGCTGTGGGTGGCGTCCCGGTAGTAGAGCCTGGCGGCCAGGGCCGGGCAGTGCCAGCGCAGCGGCAGGTAGTAGGGGGAGTAGCGCCGGCGCTGTTTGCACCAGGCCAGCGCCCCGGCCAGGCCCGGGTGGGCCCACAGCCCGGCGGGCAGGGCCACGCCGGCGGCGCGGCAGGCCCAGATGCCGTAGGCCAGGCTGCGCAGCACGCTCAGGTGCAGCCCGGCGGTCTTGTGCTCGTCGCCGCCGTAGATCCAGTCCAGCTTCGCGTCCCGGGCGTAGTCGTCCAGCAAGGTCCGGCAGTAGGCGGCCGGGTCGGGGGGCGGGATCAGCTGCTCGTTGGCCTCGTCGGCCATGGCGGCGTTCTCCCCGGCCACCCGCACCTCGATGTGCCGGGTGATGGCGTCGGTGTTGGTGCAGTCGTAGTAGTACAGATCGTTGCCGGTGTAGGCGATGGCCTGGGCGGGGGAGGGGTCCAGCGCCAGGCGCATGTACCGGTCCACATAGTCCCGGTCCTCCCCGTACCACTGGCCGTCCGGGTCGATGCGGTACTGGTCCTTGTCGGGGCGGATGGTCTCGTCGAACCACAGATCCCGCTGCGCCAGCAGCCGCCGGTCGAACAGCTTGTTCCAGGCGGTGAAGTACAGGTTGCGCCGGATCATGAGCCGGTCGATCTGGCCCCGGGGCAGGCAGACCGCCGCCAGCGGCTTGTCGAAGCCCGCCTCAAAGGCGGCGTGGTCGCCGGTGTACTCCCAGATCACAAAGGCCCCGGGGTACTGGCCGGCCATCTCCAGGCCGTATTCCAGGGTGTGGGGGGCCAATTCGTCGTCGCAGTCCGGGATGACCACCCAGCGGCCCCGGGCGGCGGCCAGCCCCGCGTTGCGGGCGCTGGAGGCCCCGCCGTTTTTCTTGTGGATGGCCTTGAAGCGGGGGTCCTTGGCGGCCCATTCGTCGCACACCTTGCCGGAATCGTCCGGGGATTCGTCGTCCACCAGGATGCACTCCCAGTCCGGCATGGTCTGGGCGGCCACCGACCGGCACAGGCGGTTCAGCCACTCGCCCTTGTACACCGCCACCACCACGCTCACGGCGGGGGCGTCTTCGGCAAAGGGCTGCCAGCTGCGGTTTGGCATGGTATCCACTCCTTACAGGTCCCGGCCCACCACATGGGCGATGGCCCGGCATTTTTCGATCACCTGGCGGAACTTGTCCGGTTTCAGGCTCTGGGCGCCGTCGCTCCAGGCGTTCTGGGGATCGTTGTGCACCTCGATGATCAGGCCGTCCGCCCCGGCGGCCACCGCCGCCAGGCTCATGGCCTCCACATACCGCCAGTTGCCGGTGGCGTGGCTGGGGTCGATGATGATGGGCAGATGGGTCTTTTCCTTGATGATGGGGATGACCGACAGATCCAGGGTGTTGCGGGTGTAGGGTTCGAAGGTGCGGATGCCCCGCTCGCAGAAGATCACGTTCTCGTTGCCGCCGGCCATGATGTACTCGGCGCTCATGATCCACTCCTCGATGGTGTTGGCCAGGCCCCGCTTGAGCAGCACCGGCTTGTGCATTTTGCCCACCGCCTTGAGCAGCGGGAAGTTCTGCATGTTGCGCGCGCCGATCTGCACCAGGTCCACGTACTGCTCAAACTCCTCGATCCTGTCCTCGCTCATCAGCTCGCTGACGATGGGCAGGCCGGTGATCTCCCGGGCCTTGACCAGATCCAGGATGCCCTCGGTCCCCAGGCCCTGGAAGGCGTAGGGGGAGGTGCGGGGCTTGTAGGCGCCGCCCCGCAGCATGGCGCCGCCGGCGGCCTTGACGGCCTGGGCGATCTCCACCACCTGGCTCTCGCACTCCACGCTGCAGGGGCCGCCGATGACGCAGATCTTCTCCTGGCCGCCGATCTTGACCCCGTTCACGTCCACGATGGTGTCGGCCTCGTGGAACAGCCGGTTGGCCTTTTTGTAGGGGGCGGAAACGCGGGTGACGCTCTCCACCCAGGGGTTGGCGGCCACCTGTTTCTCGTTGACCTTGGTGGTGTCGCCCACGATGCCGAAGACGTTGTAGTCGGTGCCGCGGATGAGGGTGACCGACAGGCCCTGGGCCTCAAACCCGGCGATAATCTTCTGAATTTCCGATTGGGGGGTGCCCCGTTTGGTTGAAATGATCATTGTGGCATGGTTCCTTTCCCGGTGATGATTTGCTGCAAAAAGCGGGCCGCGTTCACATAGCCCTCGATGCCCTGGCCCACGAAATGGCCCTGACAGGCCATGCCGGCGTAGCTGATCTGGCGGAAGGGTTCCCGCTGGGTCACGTCGCTGATGTGCACCTCGGCGGCGGGCAGCGCCACCGCCTTGAGGGCGTCCAGAATGGCGATGCTGGTGTGGGTGTAGGCCCCCGGATTGATCACGATGCCGTCGGCGTATTGCAGCGCGTCCTGGATCGCGTCCACCAGATCCCCCTCGTGGTTGGACTGATAAAATTCGGTCTCGATGCCCAGCGCCTCGCAGCAGCGGGCCACATACTCCACCATGGTGTTGTAGTCCACCGTGCCGTAGATGCCCGGTTCCCGGATGCCCAGCATATTCAGGTTGGGTCCGTTCAAAATCAGCAGTTTCATACTTCGCTTCCTTTCTGCTGCCAGGCCAGCCCGGCGCTCTGGGTCAGCAGGTCCAGAAGGCCCAGCGCCACCATGCTGTCCTGCACCACCCGGGCCCGGGGCAGGATGCAGGGATCGTGCCGGCCCTTGAGCTGCAGGGTGGCCGCCTGGCCGGTGGCCAGGTCCACCGTGGCCTGTTCCTTGAAGATGCTGGCGGTGGGTTTGATGACGGTGCTCAGCACCAGCGGCATCCCGTTGGAGATGCCCCCGTTGACCCCGCCGTTGTGGTTGGAGCTGGTGATGATCCGCCCGTTCCAGGGCAGGAAGGGGTCGTTGGCCTGGCTGCCCCGCATGTCCGCCATGGCGAACCCGCTGCCGAACTCCACCCCCTTGACCGCCGGGATGCTGAACAACAGATGGCTCAACACGCTCTCCACGCTGTCAAAGAAGGGTTCGCCCACCCCGGCGGGCAGGCCCAGCACCGCGGTCTCCAGCACGCCGCCCACGCTGTCCCGGTCGGCGGCGGCGGCCTTGATGGCCTGGCGCATGGGCTCCTCAAAGGCGGCGTCCAGCACCGGCAGGCCGTCGGTGCGCGCGTCCAGGATATCCAGCTGGCGGGCCAGCCGGTCCGGCTCGGCGGCGAAGCGGCTGCCCTCGATGCCGGCACAGCGGATGATGTGGGTGCCCACCCGGATCCCGTGGGCGGCCAGCACCCCCAGGCAGAGCGCCCCGGCGGCCACCACCGCCGCGGTGACCCGGCCGGAGAAATGCCCGCCGCCGCGCCCGTCCTGCCAGCCGCCGTACTTGACCTGGGCGGTGTAGTCCGCGTGGCCGGGGCGGGGCAGGGTGGCCAGCGCCGCGTAGTCCTGGCTGCGGGTGTTGGTATTCCCGAGCACAAACGCGATGGCGGTGCCGGTGGTGTGCCCCTTGTACACCCCGCTCAAAAACCGCACCCGGTCCGGTTCCACCCGGGCGGTGGTGAGCCCGTCCCCCCGGGCGCGGCGCTTGTCCATCTGGCGGGCGATGAACGCCTCGTCCACCGGCAGGCCGGCGGCCAGGCCGTGCAGCACACCGCCCACCGCCGGGCCGTGGCTCTCCCCGAACACCGTCAGATTCACGGCGTTGCCGAAACTGTCCCTCATATACGATTCCCCCTTGTTGTTACTCCCCTCAGGCCTTGTCCAGGCCCACCAGCTTGTCCAGCTGTTCCAGCGGCACCTTGTCCAGCCGCCAGCAGCCCAGCCCCGGCACCTTGACCAGGGTCACCTGGCCGTTGCGGGCCTTTTTGTCGTGCCGCATATAGCCCAGCACCTGCTGCTTGTTGTAGCTGGCCCGGGCGGGCAGGCCCAGCTTCCGGTAGACCGCCCGCACCCGCTTTTGCAGCTGCCTGTCCTCGATCATGGGCAGCATCCCCAGCGCCACGCACTCCCCGTGGAAGTACCCCTTGGTGCGCCGGCCCTTGATGCCCCGCACCGCCTCGATGCCGTGGCCCAGGGTGTGGCCGAAGTTCAGCGCCGCCCGGGCGCCCTGCTCGGTCTCGTCCTGCTCCACGATCTTCTTTTTCACCAGCAGGCTGCGGTAGATGATGGTCTCGATGTCCTTGTCCACGTCCCCGTTCTCAAACAGCAAAAACAGCTCCGGGTCGCAGATCAGCCCCGCCTTGACCGCCTCGGCCAGGCCGTTGATGTAGTGGCGGCGGGGCAGGGTGGCCAGGGTGTCCGGGTCGATGACCACAAGTTTGGGCTGCCAGAAGGCCCCCACGATGTTCTTGGCGTCCCCCAGGTCCACGGCCACCTTGCCGCCGATGGAGGAGTCGATCTGGGACAGGGTGGTGGTGGGGCAGTTGATGAAGTCCACCCCGCGCATGAAGGTGGCGGCCACAAAGCCGGCCAGATCCCCCACCACGCCGCCGCCCACGGCGATGACCACGCCGCTGCGGTCCAGCCCGGCGTCCAGAGCGGCCTGCATCAGCTGGCCGTAGACCTTCAGGCTCTTGCTGCCCTCCCCCTGGGGCACGGTGGCGATGGCGCCCTTGGGGCACTGGGCGGCCACCCGCCGGGCGTATTCGGCGGGCACGCCGCTGTCGGTGACGATGAGGGCCGGCCGGTCCAGCCAGGCCAGCTGACTCAGGTTGTCCAGCGCGCCGCGCTTGAGGATGATGTCGTAGCTGCGCGGGCCCAGACGCATGGAAAGTTTCATACGGTTTCTCCTTTTCGGGTATAGATGCCCAGCACCCGCACGGTGCGGCAGACGCTCTCCAGCCCGGCCAGCAGGCGCTTGGCGTCCGGGGCGTCGGCGGCGCCCACCAGTTCCACATAAAAATAGTATTCAAAGGGCACATGGGGCATGGGGCGGCTCTTGATGCACTCCATATTGAAGCCCGCGGCCGCGATGGCCTGGATCACCCGGGCCAGCGCCCCGGTCTTGTGGTCCACCGTGAACAGCAGGCTGAACCGGTTGCCCCGTTTGGGCAGCTCTTTGCCCACCACGATGAACCGGGTGGTGTTGTCCCCGTCGGTGTTGACGTCCCGCATCAGCACCTGCAGGCCGTAGAGTTCGGCGGTGTCGGCGCTGGCGATGGCGGCCAGGGCCTTGTCGCCGGCCTCGGCCACCCGGCGGGCGGCCAGGGCGGTGTTGGCGCAGCTCTCGGCCGCCAGGCCCATGCTGCGGATGAACCGCTCGCACTGGCTCAGCGCCTGGGGATGGCTGATCACCCGGCGCAGGTCCCCCAGGGTGGCCCCCGGCACCGCCAGCAGGTTCTGGGTCACCGGCAGATCGTACATCTCCACGATGTGCAGCCGCCGGGCATAGCACAGATCCAGCACCGCGGCCACGTCCCCGGCGTGGCTGTTTTCAAAGGGCAGCACCCCATACGCGGCGCTGCCCTGTTCCACCCGGTCGAACACGTCGCCCCAGGTGGGGCAGGCCATCGCCTTCGCCTGGGGGAACAGCCGGGTCAGGGCGATGTGGGCAAACGCCCCTTCCACCCCCTGGTAGGCCACCGTGTCCCGCCCCAGCGCGTGGGCCTGGTACTGGCGGGACACCGCCATCGCGGCCTGCTGAAACTCCTGGTAATAGGGCCGCAGCGCCGCGTCCCGGATGCGGGCGGTGTTCTGTTCAATGACCTGCTGTTCCCGGCTGGCGTCCAGCACCGGGATGTCGTGTTCCTGTTTGTAGGCGGCCACCCGGGCCACCTGCGCCATCCGCGCCTCGAACAGCGCCGCCATCTGGCCGTCGATCTCGTCGATGGCGCGGCGGGCGCTCTCCAGTTCCTCCATGGCAAACCCTCCCCTTGCCGCCCGAAACCGGGCGGGCCGGCTCTCGCCGTTTTTGATTCGCTTTAACTGATTAAGTATACCATAGTCCGTACCCCGGGGCAACCGGTTTCGGCCCCTCGGGCGGGAATTTTACCGCCCGGCCGCGTGCGGACGAGCGTGAACGAGCGCGGCTGCGCGCGGAGGAGATTCCGCACCGCCGCCGGAACGCCGGGGCCCGCCGCCGCCCGCCAGGGGCCGGGGCCGGGTTTGCGGAGCGGGGCGGGTTTCTGGTATGATAGTCCCATAGCAGCTGCACCGCCGCGGGCACAACGGCCCCGGCGGGACACTCACAAACAGAAAAGGAGAAAACGATGCAAAATCCCTTTGACCAGACCGGCGCGAAGACCATGCATCCCGCGCCCGACCCGAACCTGCGCCGCAAGGCGCGCGCGGCCGCCGTGGCGGTGGCGGTGGCGGTGCTGGCGCTGATCCTGCTGAGCCAGGCCTTTTACATCATCAACGAGCAGGAGAACGCGGTGGTGGTGACCTTCGGCACCCCCGCGGCGGTGACCGAGCCGGGCCTGCATCTGAAGATCCCCTTCGTGCAGCAGGTGCGCAAGGTGGACATGACCATCAAGAGTTTCGCGATCGGCTATGACATCACCACCAACGAGTCCATCCCGGACGAGTCGCTGATGATCACGGCGGACTACAACTTTGTGAACGTGGACTTTTTCGTGGAGTACCGGGTGACCGACCCGGTGAAGGCGATCTACGCCAGCCGGGAGCCGGTGGATATCCTCAAGGCGCTGAGCCAGAGCTACATCCGGGACACCATCGGCATGTACCCGGTGGACGACGTGATCACCACCGGCAAGAGCCAGATCCAGGCCGAGATCAAGGACAAGATCAGCGCCCGGCTGGACCAGGAGGATCTGGGGCTGCAGCTGGTGAACATCACCATTCAGGACGCGGAGCCCCCCACGGCGGAGGTGCTGGACGCCTTCAAGGCGGTGGAGACCGCCAAGCAGGGCAAGGAGACCGCGGTGAACAACGCCAACAAGTACCGCTCGGAGCAGATGCCCGCCGCCGAGGCCCAGGCCGACCGCATCCTGCAGCAGGCCGCGGCCGACAAGGAGGCCCGCATCAACGAGGCCACCGGTCAGGTGGCCCGGTTCAACGCCATGTACGCGGAGTATCTGAACAACCCTCTGGTGACCCGGCAGCGGATGTTCTACGAGGCGATGGAGGAGATCCTGCCCGATCTGCGGGTGATCATCCAGGACGGCAGCGGCAGCACCCTGAATCTGATGGACCTGACCGGCGCCGCCGGCACGACCGCGAGCAGCGGGGAAGGAGAGCAGTAAGATGAAAACGACCAAACGAGGGATCATTGGGGCGCTGGTGGTGGTCCTGCTGGCGCTGGTGCTGGCCACCGGCACGCTGGTGGTGACCCAGCAGAACGAGTACAGCGTGGTGCGCCAGTTCGGCCGGGTGGTGAGCATCCGCACCGAGCCGGGGGTCAGCTTCAAGCTGCCGCTGGTGCAGACGGTGAGCACCCTGCCCAAGACCACCCTGCTGTACGACCTGCCCATCTCGGACGTGATCACCGAGGACAAAAAGACCATGGTGACCGACAGCTTTGTGCTGTGGCGGATCAGCGATCCCCAGCAGTTCATCCAGAGCCTGAACGGCCAGATGTCGGTGGCGGAGAGCCGCATCAGTTCCAACGTGTACAACGCGGTGAAGAACGTGATCAGCAGCCTGTCCCAGACCGAGGTCATCAGCGGCCGGGACGGGGAGCTGGCCAGCGCCATCAAGGCCAACATCGGCAACACGATGGACCAGTACGGCATTGAGCTGATCGCGGTGGAGACCAAGCACCTGGACCTGCCCAGCGACAACAAGGAGGCGGTGTACCAGCGGATGATCAGCGAGCGGAACAACATCGCCGCCAGCTACACCGCCGAGGGCGAGAGCGAGGCCACCAAAATCCGCAGCGAGACCGACCGGGAGACCGAGATCCTGATCAGCCGGGCCGAAGCCCAGGCCGAGGCGCTGCGGGGCGAGGGCGAGGCCGAGTACATGCGGATCCTGGCCGAGGCCTACGCCGACCCCTCCCGCGCCGAGTTCTACAGCTTCGTGCGCGCCCTGGACGCCGCCAAGGCCAGCCTGACCGGCGAGAACAAGACCCTCATCCTCTCGCCCGACTCCCCCCTGGTGCAGGTGTTCTACAACCAGCAGTAAGGGCCGATAAGGCCGATCTGGGGGACCAGTCCCCCAGACCCCCATCCGGCGGGCCAATATCCATTGGCCCTTGGGATATTGTTTAAGGCAAGGCCCGCGCAAAACCATGCCGGTTCGCGCGGGCCTTGCCGTTTTGTTTTTCTTCTCCTTGGCTATGGGCTATATTGGCATTTTCCCCGCCGCGTGGTATGATGGGAAACGACGACGAAATTTGCCGGGAGGAAACTGCCATGCCGCCGATCCATGTGATGATCAAACCCGCGGGGGGGCTGTGCAACATGCGCTGCCGCTACTGCTTTTACGCCGACGAGATGGACAACCGGCAGCTGCAGAGCTGCGGGTCCATCATGGAGCCGGCGGTGCTGGAGGCGGTGATCCGCCGCACCCTGGCCCGGGCCGAGGGGCAGGCCACCATCGCCTTTCAGGGCGGGGAGCCCACCCTGGCGGGGCTGGACTTTTTCCGGCGGGTGGTGGAGCTGGAAAAGCGCCACAACACCCGCCACATCCAGGTGGACAACGCCCTGCAGACCAACGGCTATGTACTGAACGAGGACTGGGCGAAGTTTCTGGCCGAGAACCACTTTCTCGTGGGGCTGTCGCTGGACGGACCCAAGGACCTGCACGACGCCAACCGGCTGGACGCGGCCGGCAAGGGCACCTATTCCAAGGTGATGCACGCGGTGCAGCTGCTGAAAAACCACGGGGTGGAGTTCAACATCCTGACGGTGGTCACCCGGGCCACCAGCCGCAGCTTCCGCAAGACCTACGGCTTTTTTGAGCGCAACGACCTGCCCTGGCAGCAGTACATCCCCTGCCTGGACCCGCTGGGCGAGGAGCGGGGCGGCCAGGCCTACAGCCTGCGCCCCGAGGACTTCACCCGCTACCTCAAGGACGCCTTCGACTGCTGGTACCAGGACGTATCCGCCGGGAAATTCCGCTACCACCGGTACTTCAACAACCTGGTGGCGATGCTGCGGGGCCAGCCCCCCGAGGCCTGCGGCATGATGGGGGTGTGCGGCATGCAGTACGTGGTGGAGGCGGACGGCTCGGTCTACCCCTGCGACTTCTACTGCCTGGACGAGTGGAAGCTGGGCAACTTCCTCACCGACGACTTCGACGCCCTGGACGCCAAGCGGGAGGAACTGGGCTTTATCCGGCTGTCCGCCCAGCCGCACCCGGACTGCCGGGACTGCCCCTGGCGCTATCTGTGCCGGGGCGGCTGCCGCCGGGACCGGGAGACCATCCCCGGCCAGGACGCGCCCGGCAAAAACTACTACTGCGAGAGCTACAAGGCCTTCTTTGCCTACGCCGCGCCCCGGCTGGAACAGCTGGCCCGGGGCCGATATCCGGTGTGAGCCTTCGGCCCTGCCGCCGCCCGCTTTGCGGGCGGCGGATTTTCTTGACGGGGCGGCCCGGCGCCGGGTATAATAAAGGCAGCATATACACACGAAACCATGCCCGAAGGAGGTGCCGCCCATGTCCCCGACCGCGCCGCGCAAACCCGCCACACGCAAGGACGTGGCCCGTCTGGCCGGCGTGTCGGAAACGGTGGTCTCCTATGTGCTCAACAACAACCGGTACGTGGCCCAGGACAAGCGGGAGCGGGTGCTGCAGGCGGTCAAGCAGCTGCAATACCGGCCCAACAACATCGCCCGGGCGCTGCGGGGCAAGCGCAGCGGGCACATCCTGTTCATCGCGGACAACATCGCGGACGAGCATTTCGGCCGGATCATCCGGGAGATGGAACAGCTGGCCTACGACCGGGGGTATCTGATCAGCCTGACCGCCAGCCGCAACGACCCGGATTTCGTGGCCCAGGTGAACAGCCGCCAGGTGGACGGCATCGTGATCAGTTCGGTGAGCCTGGAAGAGCGGTATGTGCTGGAACTGGTGGACTCGGGGGTGCCGGTGGTGCTGCTGATGAACCGGGAATACTCCCCCCGGATCGACGGGCGGGCCGGCCGGGTATACACCGGCATCCAGCACGGGATGGAGGAGGCGGTGCGGCTGCTGCTGCAGCGGGGCCGGCGCTCCATCGTGTATGTGGACCGGGTCAGCCGCCGGGGCCATTTCAGCAGCATGGACGACATGCGGTACAGCGGGTTCTGCAACGAGATGCAGCGCAGCGGGCTGCCCTTTTCCGCCGAGAATATCGTCACCGGCTACCCGGACGAGGAATCCCTCTTCGAGGGGCTGTGCAACCGGCTGCGGCTGGGCATGAAGATCGACGGGCTGGTGGGCCGCAACGACAACCTGGCCTGTCTGGCCCTGTCGGCGCTGCAGCAGTGCGGGTTCGCGGTGCCCCGGGACGTGTCGGTGATCGGGTTCAACAACGTCCGCATCGCCGCCTGCACCCAGCCGGGGCTTACCTCGGTGGAGATCGACCGGCCGGCGGTGGCCCGGGCCATTCTGGAGATGCTGGACCGGATGTTCGCCGGCCAGGCCCCCGGCAAGGTGCGGATCGACACCCGCATCGTCTACCGGGGCAGCGTATAAAAAAGCAACAAGCCGCCCGCCCAGGCTTTGCCCGGGCGGGCGGCTTGTTTTGCGCGTTTACAAAAACTGCCAGGTGTTGTAGATGCTGATGCCGATGATCACGGCCATCAGGCCCATGAAGAGTTTGTCCACGGCCTTGTTGTCCATGCGGCGGTTGCAGGCGCGGCCCAGGATGCCGCCCAAAATGCCGCCCACCACCATGAGCACCAGCTTGTACCAGGCGAACTCCGGCACGGTGCGGGTGACCAGGGTGGCCCCCACGCTGGTGATCTGGCTGAACAGGATGATGTACAGGCTGTTCTGGGCGGCGGTCTTGGTGTCCATGCTGAAGAAGAAGAAGAGCACCACCAGGTTGATGGGGCCGCCGCCGATGCCCAGGAAGCTGGACATGATGCCCAGCGCCAGGCCGATCACCACGCAGGCGGCCAGGCTGTTGACCTTATGGGTGGGGATGCGGGCCTTGAAGATGGTGTAGAGCAAGGTGCCCAGGGTGATGACCGCCAACGCCGCCGCCTGCACCGCGCCCACGGTGTTGGGGTCGTCGAACAGGGCCTTGACGGCGGTGAACATCTGCTTGCCCACGATGCCGCCCACCGCGGCGCCCAGGGCCAGCGGGGTGCCGGTGCGCAGGTTGACCTTGCTGTCCCGGGCGAGCATGCTCTTGCCCACCGAGTAGCAGCTCATGGCCAGCACGGTGCAGCCGGACAAAAAGCTGATGGTGGAAACGCTGTCCAGATGGAACAGGTCCAGGGTGGGCTTGATGATGACCCCGCCGCCAATGCCGCAGATGGCCCCGGCCACGCTGGCCAGCAGGCTGATGATAAAATAGGCGATCACTTCCAAGGGTATCGGGCTCCTTTCCTCGTAACTCACTGTCTTTCAGCATACCACATCCCGCCCCAAAGGGAAAGGGAAAACGGCCGCCCAGGCAAAAAACGTCCGGTTTTGCACAAAAAGGGGAGGGCCGGAGGATTCCGGCCCTCATGTTCAGGGGGACCGGGGGGAACGTTGTTCCCCCCGGATCGGCTTATGCCTTATGCTCAGCCGCAGCACGGATGGCCCGGATGATGCCCGTACTCGTCCATGCAGTCCTGGCTGGGATCCTTCATGCACAGGTGGACGGCGGCCAGCTTGAAGGTCTGGGGCAGGGCCAGGATATTGGGATTCTCGCCCACGAACTTCTTCTTGGCGTCGGCCAGGGCCTCCTCGAAGGTGGCGCGGGTCTTGAGGCCCATGCTGCGGGCGATGCCCGGCTCCTGGGCGCCCACGATGTAGATGGCGCTGGTGTTCATCTCCGCGATATGGCCGCAGCTCATCATCGAGAAACCATGGAAGGGATGGAACGCGTTGGTGAACCGGTACTTGCGGATATACTCCTCGTTGGTGGCGTAGTACTCGCCCAGACGGTTCATATCCGGCAGAGTATTCATATAATCGTGCTGGAAATCGGTCCACTGGGCCCGCAGATAGGGCCACAGCTCGTCGTGGAAGAAGCCGTTGCAGATGGAGGAGCAGATAATGACGCAATGGTCGCTCATGACCCGCTTGAACCGCAGCACCTGGGCGGACAGCGCCTGCATCAGCATGATCGGGTTGGTGCCCATGCCGTCGCCGTAGTGGAACTTCTGGGGCATGCCGAATACCAGCACGTCGTACTTCTTCTCGGCCCAGTGCACATAGGTGCGCTTGTCGGCCACCTTCCAGCTTTCGGGCATCATCTCGGCGGCGTAGCCGGAGTAGATGGCGATCTGGCGGCTCTTGGTATCCAGCACCGCGTCGCAGCAGAAGAAGGGATGGCCCATCTTCTCCTCCATGTGCATGCCGATCTCGTTGAACTTGGTGCGCATCAGGCTGCCGCCGTTGACCGGGGTGAAGTCGTTCCGGTGCATGACCTCCGGCACATGGTGGCTGGCGATGCTGCGCCAGTTGGTGATGCCGGTGGCGCAGTGCTTGTAGCCGCCGGAGTACCCGCCGTAGGGATTGCCCTGCACGTGGCCGATCAGGATGGGCAGATCCGCCTCAAACACCGTCTTGTTCATGAACACCGGATCGCCCCGGCGGGTGGTGCCCAGGTCGATCATGTTGTCCGGATCCTCGGAGTCGTGGCTGGTCATCTGGTGGGTGTACCAGAACTCGTTGAACAATTCCTCCCCGAAGATGGCCTTGTAATCCTCGGGCTTGGCGCGGGGATGCAGGCCGTTGGAGATGATGAACCGGATGTCCTCCTTCTTCACGCCGGCCGCGTACAGCTCCTTCAGGATCAGCTTGATGCTGACCTTGCGGTGGCTGGTGGGCTGCTCGCCGCCCTTGACCCGGTCGGGCACGATGAACACGACCTTGGCGCCGGGGAAGGCCAGCTCGCTCAGGGGCTTCATCCCGATGGGATGGTGCAGGCTCTCAAGATACGCCGCCTCCAGCTTGTCCTCGGGGATGCAGGGGGGGTCCGGCACGGTGGTGCCGGGGATGAACACGTCGGTGGTGTCGGGCAGTTCGGCGCTCATCAGGCCGTGGCCGTACTCAAAATCCAGTTTCATGGGTCGCTCCTTTCATTACTTGCCCAGATACAGGCGGATGATGTCCAGATACTCGTCGGGATAGAAGCCGATCTCGCCGGCAAAACGGGTCAGGGCGATGAGCCCGCCGTCGATCTCGGGGATGGAGGCCAGCATCTCGGCGTTGTCGGTCTTGAGGCCGCCGCCGTAGACCACGTCCAGCCCGCCGGTGCGCTCCTTGACGAAACGGGCGATCTTCTCGATGTAGGGTTTGTCCGCGGGGGTCTTGCCCGGCCCGATCGACCAGATCGGCTCGTAGGCGATGACCACCCGGCTCTTGTCCACGCCGGCCAGGCCGATCTCCAGCTGCTGGCCCAGCACCTGCTGCCAGGCGTCCTGCTCCTCGCTCTTTTCCCCGATGCAGTACAGCACCTTCAGGCCCTGTTTCTGGGCGCAGAGGATCTCCTGGTTCAGCAGCCGGTTGACCGCAGCGGTGTCGGTGACGCCGGCCTCGGCCAGCACGCCGGCCTTGTCGTTGCGCTCCTCACAGTGGCCGATCAGGGCGGCGGTGCAGCCCAGGGCCCGGGCGGCGGCGGCGGGGCGATTGGAGGTAAAGGCGCCGAAGTTGCCGCCGGGGGCCACGTCCTGGCGATAGACGCCCTGGCAGCCCACCTGCACCCGGCTGCCCGGGCACAGGGCCGCGGCGGCGCTGAGCAGATGTGCCTCCGGGAAGAACTGCACGAACTCCACCTGGGCGGGGTCGTACTTGGCCAGGCCCGCCTGGGTGCCCTCCACCACGGCGCGGCCCCAGTCGGCCAGGGGGGCCAGACGGTTCACCCCGCCCAGCTCCACCGGCACGTCGAAGCGTTTCAGGTTCAGAAAGATGTGTTTCATGGGTCAGGCCCTCCTTACAGATCGTTCTTGAAGGTGACGAAGGGGCGCAGCGGCCCGCCGATCAGCGGACGGCACCACGCCACAAAGGCGTCGGTCACGTCGTTGCCCCGCGCGTTGATGAACTCGTCGGGCATGGTGCGCTCGGTGAGCATGACCTGCTCGATGGGGATGCGGATGGGTCTCACCGCGTACTCCGCCCCGGGCAGCCGCTCGAAGCCGATCATCACGCCGGTCTGGCCCTCCAGGGCGGCCTTGACCGCCTCCGCCCCCGCCAGCACCGCCTCGTCCCGGTCCACCGGGGACTGGAAGGCGATGGAGGCCCGGCCGCAGATGCCGGGTTTCTCGCTGCGGGCCTTGTAGCCCAGCTTGCGGATGACCAGGTTGGCCAGATGGGCGCTCACGTCCCCGTAGTAGGTGGCCCGGCCCACCTGGAAGATGGGCTCCACGATGGGCTGGCCGTCCGGGCCGGTCAGGCCCTCGCTGGCCACCACCACCACGCCGCCCTTCTTGTCCACCAGGGCCTTCACGTCGGCCAGGAACTCCTCCTCGATGAAGGGGCGCTCGGGCAGGTAGATCAGGTCGGGGCCGTCCCCGTCGCCGGAGCGGGCCAGGGCGCTGGCCGCGGCGATCCAGCCGGCGTTGCGGCCCATGGCCTCGATGATGCTCACGTGGATGGGCAGCGCCCGCACGTCCTGGCTGACCTCGCTGACGGTGGCCGCGATGTACCGGGCCGCCGACCCGAAGCCGGGGGCGTGGTCGGTGACGGCGATGTCGTTGTCGATGGTCTTGGGGATGCCCACCACCCGCACGTCGGCCAGGCCCAGGGCCTGGCAGGCTTTATACACCTTGCCGCAGGCGTCCATGCTGCCGTTGCCGCCGTTGAAGAAGACGTACTGGATGTTGTGCTTTTGAATGACCCGGGCGATGGCCTCGTAGTCCTCCGGTTCCAGATGGTCCCGGCTGGTGCCGATGGCCGAGGCCGGGGTGGAGAGCAGCAGCTCCAGCCGCTCGTCGCTGACCGTCTTCATGTCCAGGAACTGCTCCCGGATGACCGCGCCGCTGCCGCCGATGGCGGCATAGATGTGGTCCACTTCGGCGTACTTCTTGGCCTCGGTGACCGCGCCGTAGAGCGAGGCGTTGATCACCGCGGTGGGCGCGCCGCCGTGGACCAGCAGAACGTTCCCCTTCATGGGCGTGTACCTCCTTGTTTGTTCAGGTGGCAGGGCGGCCTTCGGGCGCGCCCCTTTCTTAACTTTTATTATACGGAAGCGCCGGCGGGCAAGTCAATCAAGCGGATCGGGCGGGAGAGCCCGGTTCACGCAAACGTTTGCCCTGACACAGACAACCCGACCGGGCCCCCCGGGAACCGGGAGGCCGCGGACGGAAAAACCGGATTCAGCCGGCGGTGTAGACCCGGCGGCCCTCCACGAAGGTGGCGGCCACGGCGCCCTCGTCGCTGATGAGGGTGATGTCGGCGTCGTAGCCGGGCAGCAGGCGGCCCTTGCGGTCGCCCAGGCCCAGCAGGTCGGCGGGGTTGGCGCTGAGCAGCTTGGCCAGCCGGTAGGGGGGCAGGCCGGTGAACCGGCGCAGGTTGGCGAAGGCGCGGCTCATGGTCAGGGTGCTGCCGGCGCGGCTGCCGCCGTCGGCCAGCACAGCGTCGCCGTTTTTCACGATCACGTCGTTGACCCCCAGCTTGAACCGGCCGTCGCCCAGGCCGGCGGCCATGATGCTGTCGGTGATGGCGATGACCCGCTCCTCCCCCTTGGCCTTGAGCAGGATGCGCACGGTGCCGGGGTGCAGGTGGATGCCGTCGCAGATGGCCTCGGCGTAGATGTCGCTCTCCAGCACCGCGCCGCTGATGGCGGGGAAGTGCTGGTGCAGCAGCTTCATGGCGTTGAAGGTGTGGGTGGCGCTGGCCGCGCCGCACCGGATGCAGCGCCAGGCGGTGTCGTAGTCGGCGCCGGAGTGGCCGATGGAGATGGACACCCCCGACGCCACGGCTTTGGGGATGAAGTGCTCCACCCCCTCCACCTCGGGGCTGACGGTCATGCGGCGGATCCGCCCGCCGCTGGCCTTCTGGTACTGCATGAACTTGGAGAAGTCCGGGGTCTGGAGCAGGTGCTCGGGCATGGCGCCCTTGTACTCGGCGCAGAGATAGGGGCCCTCCAGATGGATGCCCAGCACCGCCGCGCCCTCGGTGATCTCGGGGGCGGCCATGCCGATGGTATGTACGTACTGAAGCAGGGCCTCGTGGCTGTCGGTGAGCAGGGTGGGCAAAAAGCCGGTCACACCCTGGCTGGCAAAGAAGGCGCTGACCTTGGCCAGGCCCTCCTTGTCGGCGCCGTTCATGTCCACCCCCACCGCGCCGTGGGTGTGGATGTCCAAAAAGCCGGGCATTACCAGCAGCCCGGCGGCGTCCACCGCCTGGGCGCCGGCGGCGGTCAGCCCCTCGCCCACCGCGGTGATGCGGCCGTCCTCCACCAGCACGTCCGCGGTCTGCATACCGTCGGGCGTGCAGACCGTGCCGCCCCGAATCAACCAGGTCGTATTGTTCATTGTATCCTCGCCGCCTTTCTGAAACGCTGTGCGCGGGCAGCGGCCATGCGCCGACCGCCCAAAATTTTTCTGTTGTGTATACTAGTATGATGCATTTTGGCCAAAACCGCAATGCAAAATCCGCCGAAAATCCCGCAAACGTTTCCCCCATTTGCACAAAGGCGGGCGGCGGGAAATTTTCCTGTACAAACCGCCGCCGGGCTGTGGTATAATGGATTTCGTATCGAACCAGCACGAATCGGGCCGCGGGCCCGGCAAGCGCGGAGAGGAGCGGCAAGATGGACGAGATCCGGTTGATCGCCTGCGACGTGGACGGCACCCTGCTGCAGCAGGGGGAGACCGAACTGCGGCCGCAGCTGTTTGAGCTGATCGGGCGGCTGGCGGCGCAGGGGGTGGAGTTCTGCGTGGCCAGCGGGCGGTCCTACGCGTCGGTGCGGCAGCTGTTCGGCCCGGTGGCGGGCCGGATCAGCTTCGTGTGCGAGAACGGCGGGGTGGTGTTCCGGGACGGGATGCTGGTGGCCCGCCAGCCCCTGCCCGCCGCCGAGGCCCGGGCCGTGGCGGCGGAGATCCTGCAGCGGGAGGACTGTGAGCTGCTGGTGGCGGACGGCGAGATGTGTTTTATGAGCGACAAGGACCCCCGGCACCGGCCCTTTATGCTGCCCTATCTGGGCGGGAAGGTGCAGGTGATCCAGTCGGTGGACCAGCTGCCCGACCAGGTGGTGAAGGTGACCGCCTTCCGGGAGGAGGGCGCCGCCGCCATCGTGGAGGAGTTCACCGCCCGCTGGGGCGCGCGGCTGCACGTGGCGCTGGCGGGCCGCCGCTGGATGGACATCAACACCTCCACCAAGGCCACCGGCCTGGCCGCGCTGTGCGGCCTGGTGGGGATCCAGCCCCGGGAGGTGATGGCCTTCGGGGACAACTTCAACGACCAGGCCATGCTGGACTGGGTGGGCCGCCCCTACATCATGCGGGGGGCCGACCCGGCTTTGCGGGCGCTCTACCCGGCGGCCGACCGGCCCGAGCCGGTCATCGAGGCGCTGCTGGCCGCGCTGGAGTGACGAAAAACAGGCAAAAAGCCCGCGCGGAACCTTTTGCGGTTCCGCGCGGGCTTTGCTATACCGTGTGATCCGCGGGTCACTCCCCGCTGTTCTGCTGTTCCCGGTGGGCGGCCAGGCGGGCCTCCAGGTCCAGGGCGTTTTCCATGGGTTTGTAGACAATCAGGGTAGCCCCCAGCACGATGGGCCAGAACCCGATGAAGGGCACCAGAATGGCGGTGGCGGGCATGAAGAGCAAAAACAGCACCCACCAGGCCACCTGCAGGATGGCGGCGGCGAAGACCCGGGGCGCGAAGCCCACCGCGAAGAACAGGGCGTTCTTGAACAGGGTGCCGAGACCCGCGTCCAGCACCACCAGCTGGGGCAGCAGGCAGGTGGCCACCATGGAGGTGATCATCACGTTCAGCCCCAGCCCCACCAGGAAGGCCAGGCTGCCCTGCATGACCCCCAGCATCAGCGCCAGCGCGGTGAAGATCTGGGTGGCCACCAGCAGGTTCAGGATGACCCCCACCACCATGGCCTGTTTCCAGTTGGCCTTCATGGCCCGCTTGTAGGTGTGCCACCAGTATCCGGGTTCGTCCCGCAGCGCCCGCATGGTGGTGTCGTACAGCCCGGCCAGCAGCGGCCCGGTGAGCAGCCCGCCCACCCCCGCGCAGAGCAGGGTCACCGGCATGCTCAGGCTGAACAGGCCGAACCCGGCCGCCAGCCCCACCGGAATGTAGGCCAGCCCCACCAGCAGGCCCGCCTTGAACAGGCTGCCCGCGTCCCGGCCCAGGATCTCCCCATACCGGAGCAGGCCCGTTTTGCGGGGCGCGTCCTTGGCCACGCCCGGGCCCGGCCGGTCAAAGTTCTGTCGAAAAATGCCCATAGTATTCGTATCCCTTCCGCGGGCGCGGCCCGCCGTCGATGTTTCTTCTATCATACCCGGAACCGGCCGGTTTGGCAAGAACGGCGCGATTGTTTTTCCTTTTTTCATATTTATCGTGTATAATAAGGATATTCTGCAACAACAAGGAGAGAAGTGTATGCGGACCATCGTCTGGTTCCTGTATTTTTGGGCCTATCTGCTCTGGGCCCGGGGCAAGATGCGAAAAGGGCTGCGGGCGCTGGCCGCCGGCGACGACGCGGCGGTGGACGCCCTCACCGCCCGCTGGGTGCCCCACTGGGCGGGCAGTTTGCTGCGGCTGGCCGGGGTGACGGTGACCGTGACCGGCAAGGAGAATATCCCCGTCGGGCGGCCCTGCGTGTTTGTGGCCAACCACCGCAGCTACTACGACATCCCCCTGATGCTGACCCAGCTGGACGGGCCCCACGGCCTGGTGAGCAAGGCCGAGGTGGACCGCATCCCCCTGGTGCGGGGCTGGATGCGGCTGCTGCGCTGCGTCTTTGTGGACCGGGCGGACACCCACAGCTCCCTGGACGCGCTGCGCCAGGCCAGCGAGAATGTGAAGCGGGGGTATTCCATGATCCTGTTTCCGGAGGGCACCCGCAACAAGGGGGCGGAGGGTTCCACCCTGGAGTTCAAGGGCGGGGCGTTCCGGATCGCCACCAAGAACGGCGCGCCGGTGGTGCCGGTGGCCATCCGGAACAGCCGGGATATCATGGAGAACAACGGCGGCTGGATGCGGCCGGCCCACGTGACCATCACCATTCTGCCCCCGGTGGAGACCGCCGGCATGGACCGGCTGGCGGTGCGGGCGCTGCCCGAGCAGGTGCGCGGCCAGATCGAGGCCGCGCTGAACAGCAAGGAGGATTGACCCATGCCCAGTGCCCGTTATACCCTGAACATCAAGCCCGAGGACCTGATCCCGGACAAGCCCCTGCCCCAGACCCGCAAGCAGAAGATCCAGAACTGGCTGCACTACCACAAGTGGTGGCTGATCGGCGGGGCGGCGGCGCTTTTCTTTCTGGGGATGATCGTGCGGGACGTGGTATCCGCCCCGCAGTACGACTACACCGTGGGCATCGTGACCCGGCAGATGCTGCCGGACGCGCTGCTGGACGAGCTGAGCGAGGCCTTCGCCGCCCTGGCCGACGACCGGGACGGCAACGGGGAGGTATCGGTGCAGGTATTGCAGTACAACCTGCAGTTCACCGACGAGGCCGGCGCGGACAGCGCAGCGGTCTCCGAGCCGGGGGCGGACGGCGCCCAGGGGATGACCAACGCCTATGAACTGATGGCCGCCACCACCCGGCTGACCGGGGATATCGCCAGCGCCACCAGTTTTATCTACCTGACCGACGATCCGGCGGGGCTGCAGCGCACCACCCAGCTGTTCTGCTACACCGACGGGTCGCTGCCGGCGGAGGACGCGGCGGATGTGGAGAATATGACGGTGGCCTGGGCGGACACCCCGGCCGCCGGGCTGGACCTGGCGCCGCTGACGCTGGCGGACGGCAGCCAGCTGGACGTGCAGGCGTGGATGAGCGGGTACTGGTTCGGCTTTGTGGCCGACGCGGACAACCGCACCTACCAGAGCGAGGAGATCCAGAGTTACCGGGCCGACAGCGGCCGGCTGTGGACCGCGCTGACCGGGCTGGCCAGCCCGGCCGGGGCGTGAGGGCGGCGCTGCGGCGGATGCTGGCCCGGCTGGCGCGGCGGCGGCCCGGCCGGCACACCCCCGCGCGGGACAATCCCTACGGCCGGTATTTCACCGCCGATCCCACCCCCGACGAGATCGCCCGGCGGCTGCGCCGGGACGGGCCGGACAAACCCCGCTGAAGGGCCGGCCCGCCCTTTCCAAACGGGGCGAATTGTTGTATAATAGGCCCAACAAATCCATCGAAAAGAGAGGTGGCCCTTATGGCCGAATATGTGATGTTTACCGATTCCACCACCGATCTGACCCCGGAACTGGTGGCGGAGATGGATGTGCAGGTGCTGCCCATGCGGTTCACCCTGGACGGCAAGGAATACAGCAACTATCCCGATAACCGGGAGTTGTCCCCCAAGGCGTTTTACGACAAGCTGCGCGCCGGCAGCATGAGCACCACCAGCCAGATCAACAGCGCCGCTTTTACCGAGGCGTTCACCCCGGTGCTGGCGGCGGGCAAGGATATTCTGTATGTGGCCTTTTCCAGCGGGCTGAGCGGCACCTATCAGTCGGCCTGTCTGGCGGCGGAGGATCTGCGGGAGCAGTTCCCGGAGCGCACCATCGAGTGTGTGGACACCCTGCAGGCCAGCATGGGCGAGGGGCTGGCGGCCTACACGGCGGCCATGCTGCGCAAAAGCGGCATGGGCCTGACCGAACTGGCCGCCTGGATGCGGGAGAACGCCCAGCGGTTCTGCGCCTGGTTCACGGTGGATGACCTGATGTTCCTGAAACGGGGCGGGCGGCTGTCCGGCGTGGCCGCCATGGCCGGCACCCTGCTGGGCATCAAGCCGGTGCTGCATGTGGATCCGGACGGGCATCTGGTGGCGATGGAGAAGGTGCGCGGCCGCAAGGCCAGCCTGGACGCCCTGGTGCGCCATTTTGAGACCAGTGCCGAGGACCACGCCCAGCAGACGGTCTTTATCAGCCACGGCGACTGCGCCGAGGATTGCCAGTATGTGGCCGACAAGATCAAGGCCTTCGGCGTAAAGCGCATCTGCATCGGCACCATCGGCCCGGTCATCGGCGCCCACAGCGGCCCCGGCACCGTGGCGCTGTTCTTTACCGGAAGCCCGCGGTAATTTTGCCGATATGGGGGGAATCAACGATTCCCCCCGGCGCTGCGGGCGCAACAAGGATGCGCCCGCCCGGCTGCGCCGACCGCGCTGCCGGTCCAAGGCCGCACCGCGGCCTTGGCTGCTTCGCAGACCCGGGCCCCCCGAACATAGGGCCGGAATCCTCCGGCCCTGGGGAATTTTATACAGAAAAGGCCCGCGCAGACCGTTTTGGTCCGCGCGGGCCTTATAGTTTTATCCCTGAGGGCCGAGGATTCGGCCCGACAAAAGGGGGCATGGGGGTCATTGACCCCCATATTGGCCCAAATCCTCCCGGTACTCCTCCAGGCAGACGCCCTGTTCGGTGATGGCGGCCGCGGCGGTAGCGCCCACGTAGCGGTAATGCCAGCTCATGGGGGCCATACCGGTATGCGCCTGGCAGCTTTCGGTATACCGCTGGATAAACCCGTATTCGGCGGCGTGGGCCTCCAGCCAGGCCAGGGCGTCGGCGTCCATGCCGTCGGCGGGCAGCAGGTCCGCCCCAAGGCCCAGGTTATGCTCGCTGCACCCGCCGGGCGGGGTCCAGCGGGCGGCCTCCGCCGCCGCCCGGGCCGGGGCCATGCCCTCCGCTTCCAGCTGCCGTTTTTTCTGCTCATACAGGTTCTGCTGGCGCTGGTTGTCCCGATACCCGCACACCAGCCGCAGCTCGCAGCCCGCCGCCTTCGCGTCCGCCAGCATCCGCTCCAGTTCCCCGGCGGCCCGGGCGTCAAAGATACCGCCCGCCACCGGCGCCAGTTCCACCGTGAAATCCGCCGGCAGCGGGCAGTCCGGCTTGGCCAGCCGCAGCATCCAGCCCTCCGGCAGCGCCGCCACCGGGTCCGGCGTGGCGGTGGGGGAGGGCAAAGGGGTGGGGGAGGGCGCGGCGGTGGCCGCCGCTACCGCCGGTTGCGGCTGCGCCTGCACCGGCGCGGGCAGGGCGGTGGCCGTGGGGGCCGCGGTGGCGGCGGGCTCCTTTGCCACCGGGGGCGGCGCGCTCCACCGGTCCAGCCCGGTGCGCAGCGCCCAGACCGCCGCCACCGCCAGCACCGCCATCGCCACGCTGTTCGCCGCCCGGGAATTCCGTTTCATACCCCTGCCCCCTTGTCTGGTTCTCTGTAGAGGACAGTATGGCCGGAACCGGCCGCCATTATACGAAACCGCCCGGCCAGACTGTCGAAAAGACTTTTTCGACAGTCTGAGACACCGTTTTTCCTGCTCTGCGCGCAGAAAAAACGGGAATATCGCAAGTGGGAGAGGGCCCTGATGGTCCTCTCCCACACCCTCTCCCCTTTCGGTAAGAAAAGAGAGCTGCTTTTTCTACAAGCTGACCGCCCGACCAATGGCCGGGCGGCGATTCTTTTTATTCCAGCTGGCCCCACAGGCACATGCAGGCGGCCAGCGCCGCCAGCGGGGCGGTCTCGCAGCGCAGGATGCGGGGCCCCAGCCCCACCGGCACCGCGCCCGCGTCGATGAGCGCCTGGGCCTCCTCGGGGGAAAAGCCCCCCTCCGCGCCGGTGATCAGCGCCACCCGGCCCCCGGCGGGCGGGACGGGCAGGGCGGCCTGCCGCAGGGGCTGGCCCCCCTTTTCGTAGAAGAACAGCGCCTTGTCGAATCCGGGCACGGCCTGGCAGAGCTGCGCCATCGTGAGGGGCATCGACACGTCCGGCAGGATGCCCCGGCCGCACTGCTTGGCGGCCTCGGCGGCGATGCGGGCGTAGCGCACATTCTTCTTGTCCTCGTTTTTCGGGGCGGCCACGCAGAACCGGCTGAAAAACGGGGTGACGGCCGCCGCGCCCAGTTCCACCGACTTCTGAATGATGGTCTCCAGCTTGTCCTGCTTCGGGTAGCCGGCAAAGACGGTCACCGCAAAGGGCGGCTCGGCGGTGCAGGGGCGGCGGGCGGTGATGCGCAGCCGCACCGTGTCCGGGTCGGCGGATTCCACCACCGCGTCGCAGTCGGTGCCCGCCCCGTCGCAGAGCAGCACCGCGTCCCCGGGCCGGGCCCGCAGCACCCGGGCCAGATGGTTCGCGTCCGCCCCTTCCAGAAAGGCGGCGTCGCCCTCGATGCGGGCGGCAAAATACCGGTGCGCCATCCCTCAGGCCTCGGGCAGGGTGCAGAGGAAGCACTCCCAGCCGTTCTTTTCCCGCACCTCGTCCACCCGCAGGCCGGCCGCGGCCAGCCCGGCGGCCACCTCGTCCTTGCGGGTGTCGATCACGCCGCTGGCCATGAAATGCCCGCCCGGCGCCAGCAGCCCCGGGATGGCCGGGGCCAGGCTCAAAATGGCGTTGGCCACGATGTTGGCGCAGATGATGTCGTATCGGCCGCTGGCCTTGTCGCTCAAATCCCCCACCAGCACGGTGAATTTGTCCTGCACCCCGTTAAGGGCCGCGTTCTCCCCGGCGGTGCGCACGCACATCGGGTCGATGTCCACCCCCTCGGCGGAGTTTGCACCCAGCTTCAGCGCGGCGATGGCCAGGATGCCGCTGCCGGTGCCGATGTCCAGCACCCGCTCGCCGCCGGCCACCAGCTGGTCCAGCGCCTCCAGACACAGGTAGGTGGTCTCGTGGGTGCCGGTGCCGAAGGCCAGGCCCGGGTCCAGGCGCAGCACCGCCCGGTCGGTGGTAAAGCTCTCCCAGCTGGGCACCACCGCCAGCCGGCGGCCGATGGTCATGGCGTGGTAGAAGGCCTTCCAGCCGTTCTCCCAGTCCTCCTGCTCCACGCCGGCGGTGTCCAGGGTGTAGTCCGCCCCGGCGGCGGACAGCCGGTCGTGCAGCAGCTGCAATACCTGGGCGGGGTTTTCGTCGGGGGACAGGTACAGGTGCACGATCACCTTGTCCCGGTCCCGGGCCAGCAGTTCCGGCTCGATCAGGTCCACGTGGGCGATCGCCATGACCTGCTCTTCCAGATCGGCGTAGTCCTCAATGTAGATGCCGCCGCCCGAGATGCCGGTGGCGATGGCTTCGGCGGTGTCCGCCCAGCGGCGGGGCACGGTGACGCGGATGTCGGTCCATTCCATAGAGTTTCGGGCTCCTTATCACAAAAGTTCGGCGGCGGTGCCGCCGGGTCCCTTCCAGTATACACCGCCCCGCCCGGAAAGGCAATCCGCCCCGGCCTTGCCGCACAGCAAAGGCCCGCGCACAACCGCGCGGGCCTTGTCCATTGATTCTATCCCCATGACCGAATGGTTTCGGTCATGATCTCCGGGGTCCCGGGTCCGCGAAGCGGCCGAAGCCCTGGCAGGGCTTCGGACCGGTAGCGCGGTCTGCTGTGCAGAGAGGGCGCATCCTTGTTGCGCCCTCAGCGCCGGGGGGAGATGTTATCTCCCCCCATATCGGCCCTGTTGGTCCGGGTCTCCCGGGCCTGCCGGCGGGCGCGGCGGGTCCATTTGCGGTACCAGCGGTCCAGCGCCCAGGTATAGACCAGAGATGGCAGGGAGACCCCCACGATCACGGCGCAGACCACCGGCCAGGCGGGGGGCGCCGTGCGCAGCAGCGCCCAGACCGCCAGCCAGGGCAGCCCCAGCATCAGCCAGGACACCCCCAGCCGGCGGGTATACCGGCCGGTCCAGCGGTGGCCCCGGTACGGGGCGGGCAGCCGCTGCCATCCCGCCAGACCCAGCAGGCCGTAGGCGGTGTACACCCCGCCCAGCGCCAACAGTACGTTCATGGTTCCCCCTTTATTCCGCTTCTTCCTGGGCGCCCACGTCCAGGCTCACGACCTTCCAGCCGTCCGCCTGCCGGATCGCGGCGATGTGGTACTGGCTGGGATAGGTCCGGTCCTCCAGGCCGGGCTTGGTCACCACAAAGGTGAAGGACACGTCCCCGGTCCAGGCGTCGGGGCTGACCGCGGCTACGTTCTCCACCTTGAGATCGTCAAACCGCACCCCGGTATGGGTCACGTACCAGCCCACATAATACCCCCGCAGCCCCTTGTACAGGGCGGTGTCCGGGTAGAGGAGTTTGGCCAGCTGGCTGAAACTCACGTCCTCCGAGATGAACTGGGCGTACTGCTTGGCCGCCGTCTCCAAAAACTGACTGGCCTCGGCCTTGCCCGCCTCGTCCTCCGGCATCCCCGCCACGGCGGTGTGCCGGGCGTCGTCCCGGGTCACCGGGCAGGCCGCGCCGTCCTGTTCGGCGGTCACCGCGGGGGCGGCGTACAGGCCGCTCACCGTCCAGCTGACCACCCGGGGCGCGGCGTCCCCCATATCCGCGAAGCCCTCGGCGGGGCTGTCGGTCCCGTCGGCCGGATCCAGCGCGAACCCGTTCACCGACACCGTCACCCCCGTCGGGGCGCTGACGGTGTAATCCGGCAGCGCCGTGAGCGCCGGCGCGGCCTTCCAGCCGCCCTGCGCCGCCGTCAGGGTGAACCGGGCGCTCACCGTGCCGTCCACCGCCAGGGCATACTGCACCGTGTCGCCCTGCTTCTCTCCCTTCACAAAGGCCAGCCGGTCCCGGTCGTCGGGGATGTCGGCCAGGGCCGCCCGGGCCGCGCCGGCCCAGCTTTCCACCGTGACCGGCCCCTGGGCCTCAAAGCCCGCCGCCGCGGCCAGGGCCTCATCGTCGCCGCCCCGGGCCAGTTCCACCAGCGAGAGGATCGCGTGTTCCGGGGTGGAGAGCTCGTACTCCTCCAGCGCGCCCCAGAGCAGCGCCAGCAGCACGCCGCCCACCACCGCCAGAAGGGCGGCCCAGCCCGCCAGCATCCGGCCGAAGGGCAGGGGATATCGTTTTTTCGTCTTTGCCATGGCTGCGTCCTCCGTCACATCACAATAAAGGCGGTGGGCAGCCGCCGGGGCCCGTACAGGGAAGAGCACACGTTGATGGTCTCGCCCTGGTACACCATCTGGGTGCTGGAACCGCCGTCCAGATTGGCGGCGTTGATGGCCCCGTAGTCCAGCATGACCTGGATGCAGTCCTCATAGCTGGCGCCCAGGCTCTGGGGCTGGCGGCCGTCGATGGTCAGCAGCAGCACCGCGCCGTCCGCCCGCTGGCCGATCACGGTGCGGGGATTCAGCCCGCCGCCGCTGCCGGTGACCTCCGCCGGCTCGCCGTTGACGATGAACACCGGCCCGAAACTCAGCGCGTCCCGGATGCCCCGGTCCAGCGCCTCCTGCCCGGTCATGGTGCCCACCACCAGGTGGTCCTCGGTGTCAAAGCCGATCAGGGAATAGGCGCTGTTGCGCCCCCCGGCCAGCAGCTGGCCGTCCCGGATCACCAGGCCCAGCGGCATGCCGCCGTTGCCCACCCCGTTCAGGTCCACAAAGCCGCCGCCGTTGATGGCGGCCACCGCGCCGGTCTCCTCCACATACTCCAGCAGCCGCTTGCCGGACACATCCGGCGAGAAGCTGTCCAGGCTGGCCACCTTCACCCGGGAGGGGTCGTGCACGATCATCATCTTGCCCTTGAAGGAGGCCCCGCTCACATCCTCGATCTCGATGGTGTCCAGGGGCAGCGCGTCCTCCGACTGGGTGAACTCCACCGACGTGTCGGTGACCTCGCCCGAATCCAGCACCCCGTTCTTGGCCCGGATGGCCTCGATCCGGCTCTCGTCAAAGAACAGCCGGGGGATGAACTTGAGGGCGCTGGTCTCCATGCAGGTGTTCACGAACAGGTCCCGGGCGCAGGGGCTGGGCCCGAGACACACCACCGCGCTGGCCCCCAGGCAGAACAGCGCCAGCATCCCCAGGGTGACCCCCAGCCCGGCCAGCGCCCGCAGCGCCGGGTTGGCCCGGCGGCGGGGCCGGCGCGCGCGGCGGGGCCGGGCGGCCGGGGTCTCCGGCTGCGGGGCGGAAGATTCCGGCTGCGCCGCCGGGGCCCGGTATACATGACGATTTGCTTTTTTATGGCTCATGGGTTCTCTCCTTTTTGCAGTCAGCGGGGTTCAGCGCCGGCGCCGGCGGACCCGGCGGCGTGGCCGCCGGGCGGCCAGCAGCACCAGCGCCAGCACGACCAGCGCGCCCAGCGCCCCCGCCAGCACCCAGCCGTTCCCGTCCGGCCCGGACGCGGGCGCGGGGGTGGGCGCCGGGGTGGGGGCGGCGGTGGGTTCGGGGGTCGGCTCCGGGGTGGGCTCGGGCGGCCGGACCACGTTTTCAAAAAAGTCGTTTTTTTTCACATCCTGGCCCACGGTGGTGTAGGCCAGGCCGAACTGCCGGCAGTCGTTGGAGCCGGATTCCTTCACCGAGAAGTAGGCCGTCTGGCTGGCGTGGCAGGCAAAGCCCGCCTGGGCCATCTCCAGCGCGGTGCGCCCGCCGAAGGCGGCCAGCGGCATCTGGCTCCACTCCATGGTGATCGTGTTCTCCGGCCACAGATGCAGATAGGCCTTCTGCACCTGCCAGGGCTCATAGGGGATGTCCGGGTACTGGGCCGGGTCGGCGGCCAGGTCCAGCGCCGCCAGCAGGGTGCGGGCGTTGAGCTGGTGGGCCCCGTGGCCGTACTCGCCGTTAATGTCGTGGGCCAGCACCACCTCCGGGGTGAACCGGCGCAGCAGCTCCACCTGCCAGGCGGTGACGGCCTCCTCCCCGTAGACCTGGATGGCCGCTTCCAGGCTGGCCTTGGAGGCGTACAGGTCCGGGAAATCCGAGATCACCGGGTAGTGTTTCACCCCCACCGTCCACAAGCCGTCCAGCAGTTCGTGGGGGCGGTAGGGCTCGCCCCAGTGGTTGGTCATGTAGGCCACCTGCACCGCCATGCCCCGTTCCCCGGCGTAGTAGGGCATCGCGCCGCCGAACCAGAGATGCTCGTCGTCGGCGTGGGTGGGCAGTACCAGCAGGTCCGCGTCCTCGCAGGGGGGCTGCCAGACCTGCACCCAATCGGGCACATCCTCCCCGGCCAGGGCGTAGACCTCGCAGAGGATCGCCCCGGCGGGCGCCTGGATGGTGGCGGAGGAGGCGGACCGGGGCAGGGTCACGTATTCATGCAGAAAGCCCTGCTGGCCCCAGGTGGCGGCGGGCTGGCCGCCGTCCGGGGTGAGGACCCAGTCCCCGGGGGGCTGGTCCCAGATCAGGTAGAGGGCGTCAAAGGGGGTCTGGGCGGTGACGGTCACCGTGCCGCCGGACAGGGTGATCTTGGTGGAGCGGCTGCCGTCGGCCAGGGAGGCGGCGGGCTGGCCGTCCTGCGTGACGGTGAGGGGCACGGCCTCGGCGGGCTGGGCGGCCCGGGCGGGCAGCGCCGTCACCAGCGCCAGCGCCGCGGCGCAGACCACCGCCCGGCGCACAAGGGAAAAACAGGTCATGACAGGCCCTTTCTCCGGGCAAAAACCGCCCGGCGCAGCGTGTAAAATTCAAGCTAATACTATCACATATACGCAGGATGGGGCAAGAACCTTTCATTTCGGCAGAAATTTCCTTGCGGCGCGGGGCGGCGAAATCCCGCGGTTTGTGTTGCATCCCGCGGCGGGACGCGCTATACTGAAGCGGGTAAATCCACAGGCAAAGCAAGGGAGGCGCGGGTATGGCGCAGAACTATCAGGCGGTGCTGTTTGATCTGGACGGCACCCTTTTGAATACGTTGCAGGATCTGGCGGACGCCACCAACGCGGCGCTGGCCGCCTTCGGGCTGCCGGTGCGCACGGTGGACGAGGTGCGGCGGTTCGTGGGAAACGGGGTGCGGCTGCTGATGGAGCGGGCGGTGCCCGGCGGGGCGCAGCATCCCCAGTTTGAGGAGATCCTGGCCTACTTCAAGGAATACTATGCGGCCCACTGCCGGGTGAACACCGCGCCCTATCCGGGGGTGCTGCCCATGCTGGAAACGCTGCAGGCGGCCGGCGTGCCGGTGGCGGTGATCAGCAACAAGTTCGACGGGGCGGTGAAGCAGCTGGCCGCGGCCTATTTCGGGCCGCGGGTGGCCCTGGCGGTGGGGGAGAAGCCCGGCGTGCGCAAAAAGCCCGCGCCGGACGCGGTGCTCCACGCGCTGGACCAGCTGGGCGTGGCGCCGCAGCGGGCGGTGTACATCGGGGATTCCGACGTGGACGTGGCCACCGCCCGCAACGCGGGCACCGACGGCATCGCGGTGTGCTGGGGATTCCGCAGCCGGCAGGAACTGGAGGCGGCGGGCGCGGCGCGGATCGCCCAAAGCCCGGAGGAACTGCTGGGGATGCTGGGGCTGTAAAACGCGAGAAAAACCGGCCGGCGGCGGCCGGTTTTTTGAAAAAGAAACGGGGAGGAAACGATCATGCAACGCGAACAATTCAAATCCCGGCTGGGTTTTCTTTTGCTCAGCGCCGGGTGCGCCATCGGGCTGGGGAACGTGTGGCGGTTTCCCTATATGGTGGGGCAGAACGGCGGGGCGTTCTTTGTGCTGTTTTATCTGATGTTCCTGGTGATCATGGGGCTGCCCATCCTGAGCATGGAGCTGGCGGTGGGCCGGGCCAGCCGCCAGAGCATCATCCGGGAGTTTGAGACGCTGGAACAGCCCGGCAGCAAATGGCACTGGTACAGCCCGTTCGGGATGCTGGGCAACTACATCCTGATGTTCTTTTACACGGTGGTGGGCGGCTGGCTGGTGAACTATTTCGTCCAGTACCTGACCGGCAGCCTGGGCGGGCTGGACACCGCCGGGGTGGACGCGGCCTACGCGGCCATGCTGGGGGACCCGGCCGGGATGCTGTTCTGGATGGTGGTGGTGGTGCTGGTGGGGTTTGCCGTCTGCGCCGGCGGCCTGCAGAAGGGCGTGGAACGGGTGAGCAAGGGGATGATGGTGGCGCTGCTGGCGCTGATCCTGGTGCTGGCGGTGCGCAGCCTGACCCTGCCCGGCGGCGGCGAGGGGCTGGCCTTCTACCTGATGCCGAACCTGGAGAACCTGAACAAGGTGGGGCTGGTGAACTGCCTGGCGGGGGCGATGGAGCAGAGTTTCTTCACCCTGAGCCTGGGCATCGGCGCGATCGCCATCTTCGGCAGCTACATGAAGCGGGACCGCAGCCTGCTGGGGGAGAGCGTGGGCATCGCGGTGCTGGACACCTTTGTGGCCATCACCGCCGGGCTGATCATCTTTCCGGCCTGTTTCGCCTACGGCGTGGCGCCGGACAGCGGCCCGAACCTGCTGTTCGTGACCCTGCCCAACGTGTTCAACAACATGACCGGCGGGCGGCTGTGGGGCGCTTTGTTCTTTCTGTTCATGAGTTTCGCGGCGCTGACCACCGTGGTGGCGGTGTTTGAGAACATCCTGTCCTGCTGCATGGACAAGTGGAGCTGGAGCCGCAAAAAGGCGGTGGCGGTGAACCTGGTGATCCTGATTTTGGGCAGCGTGCCCTGCGCGCTGGGGTTCAATCTGTGGAGTTCCTTCGCCCCGCTGGGCGCCGGCACCGTGGTGATGGACCTGGAGGATTTCCTCGTGAGCACCATCCTGCTGCCCTTCGGCTCGCTGCTCTATCTGCTGTTCTGCACCCGCCGTGCCGGCTGGGGATTTGACAACTACCTGGCCGAGGCCAATACCGGCAAGGGTTTGAAGATGCCCCGCGCTTTGCGCTTCTACCTGACCTGGGTGCTGCCCGTCCTGGTGGCCGTGCTGCTGGCCATGGGCCTGTGGAGCAAACTCAAGTTCCTGTTCGTTTGAATAGCCGATCTGGGGGGACAACGTCCCCCCAGACCCCGGAAATCATGGCCGAATATCTTCGGCCATAGGGATAATAACAGAACAAGGCCCGCGCAGACCGGAAACTGGTCCGCGCGGGCCTTGGTTTTTGTTTTTTCCCGAGGGCCGAGGATTCGGCCCGACAGATGGGGGTCTGGGGGACTGGTCCCCCAGATCGGCTCATCAGCCCGCGGTGTCCGCGAACTGGCTCTGGTAGAGGTCGGCGTAGAAGCCGCCCTTGGCCAGCAGCTCGTTGTGGCTGCCGGTCTCGACGATATCGCCGTCCTTCATGACCAGGATGATATCGGCGTTGCGGATGGTGGACAGGCGATGGGCGATAATAAAGCTGGTACGCCCGGCGGTGAGGGCGTCCATGGCCCGCTGGATGCTCAACTCGGTGCGGGTATCCACGCTGGAGGTGGCCTCGTCCAGAATCAGAATCTTCGGGTCCGAGATGATGGTGCGGGCGATGGTCAGCAGCTGTTTCTGGCCCTGGCTGATGTTGCTGGCCTCCTCGTTCAGCACGGTGTCGTATCCCTCGGGCAGGGTGCGCACGAAATGATCCACCTGGGCGGCGCGGGCCGCCGCGTAGACCTCCTCGTCGGTGGCGGTGAGCCGGCCGAACCGGATATTCTCCCGGATGGTGCCGCTGTACAGCCAGGTATCCTGCAGCACCATGCCGAAGGTATCCCGCAGCTCGCCCCGGGCGTACTGGCGCAGATCGTAGCCGTCCACCAGGATGGCGCCGCCGGTCACGTCATAGAACCGCATCAGCAGCTTGACCATGGTGGTCTTGCCCGCGCCGGTGGGCCCCACGATGGCCACCTTGGTGCCCGGCTTCACCATCGCGGAGAAATCGTGGATGATGGTCTTGCCCGGCAGATACCCGAACTGCACATGGGCGAACCACACCGCCCCCTCCACATGCTCGGTGGAGACCGGCGCCGGCGGGTCGGCGGGTTCCTCCTCCTCGGCCAGAAACTCAAACACCCGCTCGGCGGCCGCGGCGGTCTGCTGCAGCACGTTGGAGATGTTGGCGATCTGGGTGATGGGCTGGGTGAACTGCCGCACATACTGGGTGAACGCCTGGATATCCCCCACCGTGATGGAGCCGTTCAGGGTCAAAAACCCGCCCAGCACACAGATGGCCACATACCCCAGGTTGCCCACAAAATTCATCAGCGGCATCATCATCCCGCTCAAAAACTGGCTCTTCCAGCCGGCCTTGTACAGGTCCTCGTTGAGCCGGTTGAAGGTGTGGATGCTCTCCTGCTGGCCGTTGAAGGCGGTCAGGATCACATGGCCGCCGTACATCTCCTCCACATGGCCGTTCACATGGCCCAGCATCTCCTGCTGGCGGCGGAAAAACGGCTGGCTGCGGCGCACCACCTGGCTCACGATCAGCACGCTCACCGGCAGGATGCACAGCGCCACCAGGGTCATCACCGGGCTGATGGTCAGCATCATCACCAGCACCCCGATCAGGGTGGCCACATTGCTCACGATCTGGGACAGGCTCTGGTTCAGCGTCTGGGTCACGGTGTCCACGTCGTTGGTGATGCGGCTGAGCACCTCGCCGCTCTGCACCCGGTCAAAATAGGCCAGGGGCAGCTTGTCGATCTTGTTGCTGATATCCCGGCGCATGGAGTAGCTCAGCTTGGTGGCCACCCCGCTCATGAGCCAGCCCTGCAGGTAACTGAGCAGGGCGCTGGCCAGGTACAGCGCCGCCAGGGTGAGCAGGATGGTGCCGATCACCCCGAAATCAATGCCGCCGGTGCCGGTGAGCATGGCGATCAGGCCGTTGAACAGCTCGGTGGTGGCCTGGCCCAGGATCTTGGGCCCGAAGATGGCGAACACCGTGCTGGCCGCGGCGCAGACCAGCGCCACCCCGATCCCCGGCAGATAGGGCGCCAGGTATCCCAGCAGTTTTTTCATCGATCCCTTGAAATCCCGGGCTTTCTCCCCGGGCATCATGCCCCCGGGCCCATGGCCGCCCGGCCGCGGGCCCATCGGACGATGGTTGGTATTGGCTGCCATTATCCCAATTCCTCCTTTGAAAGCTGGCTCTGGGCGATCTCCCGGTACTCGGGGCAGCTCTCGAGCAGCTGCTCATGGGTGCCCTTGCCCACCACGCGGCCCTCGTCCAGCACGATGATCTGCTGCGCGTGCATGATGGTGCTGACCCGCTGGGCCACGATCAGCACGGTGGCGTTTTTGGTCCAGGGCCGCAGCGCGGCGCGCAGCGCCGCGTCGGTCTTGAAGTCCAGCGCGGAGAAGGTGTCGTCAAAGATATAGATCGGGGCCTTCTTCACCAGCGCCCGGGCGATGGACAGCCGCTGCCGCTGCCCGCCGGACACGTTGGTGCCCCCTGGCTGACCGGCGCGTCCATGCCGCCGGGCAGCTTCTCCACAAACTCGGTGGCCTGGGCCACCGCGGCCGCCGCCCGCAGGGTCTCGTCGTCGGCGTTCTCGTCGCCGGTGCGCAGGTTGGAGGCGATGGTGCCGCTGAACAACAGCCCCTTCTGGGGCACATAGCCGATGGCCTGGCGCAGATCCTGCTGGCGCAGCTGCCGCACGTCCACCCCATCCACCAGCACCTGGCCGGAGGTGGCGTCGTAAAACCGGGGGATCAGGTTCACCAGGGTGGACTTGCCCGAACCGGTGGACCCGATAAAGGCGGTGACCTCGCCCGGCCGGGCGGTGAAGCTCACATGCTCCAGCACGTCCGCGTCCGCCCCCTCGTAGCGGAAACTCACGTCCTTGAACTCCACCACGCCCCGCACCGGGTCGGGCAGGGAGGCGGGGTCCTGCGGATCGGCCACCGCGTTCTTTGTCTCCAGCACCTGGCGGATCCGGTCCGCCGAAACGCTGGCCCGGGGCACCATGATGAACATCAGGCTGATGAACAAGAAGCTCATGATCACCTGCATGGCGTACTGGATAAAGGCCATCATATCGCCCACCTGCAGGCTGCTGGCGGCGATCTGCTTGCCGCCGAACCAGACGATCAGCAGGCTGATGCCGTTCATCACCAGGGTCATCACCGGCAGCATGGTGGCCATGGCCCGGTTGACGAACAGGGTGTTGCCGGTCAGGTCCTTGTTGGCGCTCTCAAACCGCTGCTGCATAAAGGGCTGGTTGGAGAAGGCCCGCACCACCATCAGGCCGGACAGCTCCTCCCGGCTGACCAGGTTGAGCCGGTCCACAAAATCCTGCATCTTCTTGAACCGGGGCAGCGCCACCTTGAACAGGGTCAAGATCAGCGCCAGCATCAGCGCCAGCGCCAGCGCCAGTACCCAGGCCAGCTGGGGGCACTTGCGCAGCCCCATCACCAGCCCGCCCAGGCCCATGATCGGCGCGAAACACAGCATCCGCAGCCCCATGCTCAGAAAGTTCTGCACCTGGGTGATGTCGTTGGTGGAGCGGGTGATCAGGCTGGCGGTGGAGAACTGGTCCATCTCCGCGTTGTTGAAGTAGGTCACCCGGGTGAACACGTCCCGCCGCAGGTCCCGGCCCACGCCGGCCCCCAGCCGGGACAGGCAGAACCCGGCGCTCACGGCGCAGACGGTCAGCAGCAGGGTCAGCCCCAGCATCCGGGCCCCCACCGTCAGGATATACCGGGTCTGGATGGCGTCGGTGTCGGCGCCCAGCGCCTGGTAGAACCGCTTGACCAGCACCGCGCCGGTCTGGCCCAGCAGGCTGTCCGGGGTCACCGCCGCGGCCTGCACCGCCGCGTCGATGGCGCTCTCATCCAGGCCCGCCAGCGCCGCCGGGTCCATCCCCGCGGCCCCCGCCGCCTGCACCAGCGCGTAGGCCGCCCGGGAGAAGGCCCCCTCGGCCCCGCTGGCCGCCCCGTCGGCGGTGAGCACCCAGCCGTCGGCGGTCAGGTTCGGGTAGGTTTCCTGCCAGTGGGCCAGCCCCTCGGCGCTCTCGCCCGCCGGGGTGTAGGCCGCGTCCACCGCCGCCGCGTCCGCCTCGCTCATGAACCGCCGCATCAGCGCCATGCTCTGGGCGTCGATCGCCTGGGGCGCCGCCGAGGTGATGCCGCCCTGCTGCAGGCCCACGTTCACAATGTCGCTCATGGAATTGGGCAGGGTCAATTCCAGCATGGCCTGGCCGAACAGCAGCAGGATCGCCGCCGCCAGCAGCCCCAGATAGGGCTTCAGATACCGCTTCAGTTTCCACATGGGGAATCCTCTCCTTCCCGGGCGGCCCCGCCGCCCGCGTTGCTCTGTTCCATTACATCCGCCAGCTGTTCCAGCAGCGCCAGCAGCCGGTCCATCGAGTCCTCGCCCATCCGGGCCAGGATGCCCTCCATCCGCCGGGTGATGTTGCGGCGGGCCTGCTCCAGCAGCGCCCGGCCCTCACCGGTCACCCGCAGCAGCGAGGCGCGCCGGTCGGTGGGGTGGGGCAGCCGCTCCACATAGCCCAGCGCCTCCATCCGGCTGACCCGCTGGCTCAACGCCGGCACCGTCTGCCCCATCACCGCCGCCACCTCCGACAGGCTCACCCCGGCGCTCTGCTCCGGCGGCGGCAGACTGGCGCTGAGCAGCCCCGCCCCGTGGGGCGGCCGCCCCCCGTACAGGATCACCAGCAGGGTGGCGAACTGGGATTTGCTCACCCCCGCGCAAGGGGTGACCTCGCTCCAGGCGCGGCGCATCCGGTCCATCGCCAGAAACATCCGCAGCGCCTGGCTCGTATTGTTTTCCATGGTTTCCTCCCATAAAGTTAAGCAGATTAACCATTCAGCGTAGACCATTGTAGCACCGCCGCGCGGCAAGTCAAGACGGCGGGGCAAAAGTTTACGGCGCGTTCATATTTTTCCGCCTTGCCAAGGGCGGGAATTTCCTGTATGCTATAAATAAAAACAATTCCTGATAAGGAAAGGAGCCAGATATGAGCGACGCGATCCTTTGGGCGGCGGCGGGCACGGGGTTCACCTTCTTGATGACCAGCCTGGGCGCGGCCACGGTGTTTTTGTTTCGAGGCACCATCACCCGCACGATGCAGCAGATGTTTCTGGGTTTCGCGGCGGGGGTGATGGTGGCGGCGTCGGTGTGGAGCCTGCTGATCCCGGCGATCGAGCAGGCCGAGGCGGCGGGCGGCCCGGGCTGGCTGCCGGCGGCGGGGGGCTTTGTGCTGGGTGCGGCGTTTTTGCTGGCGCTGGACCACCTGACCCCCCATCTGCACCCGGGCGCTGCGTCCAGCGAGGGGCCGAACAGCGGCTGGCGGCGCACCACCCTGCTGGTGAGCGCGGTGACCCTGCACAACATCCCGGAGGGGATGGCGGTGGGGCTGAGCTTCGCGCTGGCGGCCCAGAGCGGGGAGCCGACGGCGCTGGCCACCGCGCTGGCGCTGGCGGCGGGGATGGGCATCCAGAACTTCCCGGAGGGGGCGGCCATCGCGCTGCCGCTGCGCCAGGAGGGGCTGAGCCGTGCCCGCAGCTTTGTCTACGGCAGCCTGTCGGGGTTTGTGGAGCCGGTGTTCGGCATGGCGGTGGTGCTGGCGGCGGGGGGAATCCAGCCGGTCATGCCCTGGCTGCTAGCCTTCGCCGCCGGGGCGATGCTCTACGTGGTGGCCGAGGAGCTGATCCCGGAAGCCCACCTGGGCGAGCACTCCCATCCCGGCACCCTGGGCGTCATGGGGGGCTTCCTCGCCATGATGATCCTGGATGTGGCACTGGGGTAACAGCTGCGAGATGAATCGGCCCTCAAAGAGGGCCGATGAATCCGCAGATGTCCCGTTACGCAGCGGACGGGAGGGGAGGACGGCGGGGGCCCGGCAGGGCCGGGGGTGCCCGAAGGGCATTTATCCCGCCGCCGTACCGCCCGGGAGCGGCCCGGGGCGGGGACTTTACCCCGCCCGCAGCCAAAAAGGGGCGCACCGCCCCGCCATACTGCCAGGGGTATAGCTGCGAGGTGAATCGGCCCTCAAAGAGGGCCGATGAATCCGCAGATGTCCCGTTACGCAGCGGACGGCTGTGAAGGGACGCGGGGGCCGGGCCGCGAGCGGCCCGGGTGGCCGGAACGGCCATTTATCCCGCGCCCGCAACAGCCAGGAGCGGCCCTGGGCGGGGACTTTACCCCGCCCGCGGCCCCAAAAGGGGCGCACCGCCTGACGGCACGACCCGGGTAACCGCTGCGCCGCAAATAGTTTTTTCCCCTGGCCGAAGAATTTCGGCCAGAGGTTCCGGGGGGCACGGGGGGAATGGTTCATTCCCCCCGTATTGGCCCATATTCCCCCGCTTTGTCCGCAATTGCACACCGGCATCGGGAGTGCTATAATAGGGCATATCCTGCCGCTTTTCGGGCGGCTGTTTTGGAGGATCTGGATATGGAAGGCTCTCTCTGGAGATACCTGAAAGCCTATCGTGTGGACTGCGTGATGGGTCCGCTGTGCAAACTCATCGAGGCCACCCTGGAACTGTTCGTTCCGGTGGTGATGGCCTCGATCATCGACCAGGGCGTGCGCAACAGCGACACCCCCTACATCTGGCGGATGTGCGGGGTGCTGGTGCTGCTGGGCGCGGCGGGCCTGGGCTTCTCGATCGCCGGGCAGTTCTTTTCCGCCCGGGCGGCGGTGGGCTTTTCCGGCAAGCTGCGCAGCGCGCTGTTCGCCCATGTGCAGTCCTTCCGGTACGCCGCCATGGACGCCCAGGGCGCGCCCACCCTTATCACCCGCATGACCAGCGACATCAACCAGGTGCAGAGCGGCCTGAACATGGCTCTGCGCCTGTTTTTGCGCAGCCCCTTCGTGGTGGCCGGGTCGGTGCTGGCGGCGTTTTTGATCGACGTGCGCAGCGCGATCGTCTTTGCGGTGGTGGTGCCGCTGCTCTGCCTGGTGATCGCCGGGGTCCTGTGGTGGACCATGCCCCGGTACAAACAGGTACAGGCCGCGCTGGACAAGGTGCTGGGTCTGACCCGGGAAAACCTGACCGGCGTGCGGGTGATCCGGGCCTTTGGCCAGGAGGACGCCCAGGTGGCCCGCTTTGCCGAGCGCAACGAGGACCTGACCGCCCGCCAGCTGCGGGTGGGCGCGGTGAGCGCTTTCATGAACCCGGGCACCTACGTGCTGCTGAACCTGGCCGCGGTGGCCCTGATCCAGCAGGGCGCCTGGCGGGTGGAGGGCGGCGCCATCACCCAGGGCCAGCTGGTGGCGCTGCTGGGCTACATGACCCAGATCTCGGTGGAACTGATCAAGCTGGCCAACACCATCATCCTCTCCAGCAAGGCGCTGGCCTGCGCCGCCCGGGTGGAGAGCGTGCTGCGGGTGGACGGCGCCATGCCCGCGCCCGATTCCCCCGTGGCGGCCCCCGCCCGGGCGGGGGTGCCGGCGGTGGAGTTCCGGGATGTGTCCATCACCTATCCCGGCGGCGGCGCCTCCGCGCTGAGCGGGGTGAATCTTTCGGTGCCGGCCGGGCATACCATAGGGGTGATCGGCGGCACCGGCAGCGGCAAATCCACCCTGGTGAACCTGATCCCCCGGTTTTACGACGTGACCGAGGGCGCGGTGCTGGTGAACGGGGTGGACGTGCGCCAGCAGGACCTGGAAACCCTGCGGGCGGGCATCGGCGTGGTGCCCCAGAAAGCCGTGCTGTTTCAGGGCACCATCCGGGAGAACCTGCGCTGGGGCAACCCCGCGGCGGACGACGCGGCCCTGTGGGCGGCGCTGGAAGCGGCCCAGGCCGCCGAGGTGGTGCGCGGCAAGTCGGGCGGGCTGGATGAGCCGGTGGAACAGGGCGGCCGCAATCTGAGCGGCGGCCAGCGCCAGCGGCTGACCATCGCCCGGGCCCTGGTGCGCCGGCCCTCCATCCTGATCCTGGACGACAGCGCCAGCGCCCTGGACTACGCCACCGACGCGGCGCTGCGCACCGCGCTGCGCCGGCTGGACTGGAACCCGGCGGTGTTTATTGTAAGCCAGCGGGCGGCCAGCGTCATGCACGCCGACCGCATCCTGGTGCTGGACGACGGTCAGGTGGCGGATCTGGGCGCTCACGCCGAACTGCTGGAGCGGTGCAGCGTCTACCGGGAGATCTACGAATCCCAGTTTGAACCCAGCCGCAAAGGGGGTGAGGGCGCGTGAAACAGACCAATCTCTCCCTGACCCAGGGCCAGGTGCTGGCCCGGGTGCTGCGTCGGGTGGGCCGGTACTGGCCCTGGGTGCTGGCCAGCCTGGCGCTGGCCGCCGTGACGGTGGTGCTGACCCTCTGGTTCCCGATCCTGACCGGCCGCGCCGTGGACCAGATCCTGGGCCCCGGCCAGGTGAACTTCGCGGCGCTGCCGCCGATCCTGCTCACCGCCGCGCTGACGGTGGCGGGCACCGCGGCGAGCCAGTGGCTCATGAGCCTGTGCAACAACCACATCACCTACTGCGTGATCCGGGACATGCGCCGGGACGCCTTTTCCCATCTGCAGAATCTGAACCTGAAATACCTGGACGCCCATCCCACCGGCGGGCTGGTGAGCCGCATCATCGCGGACGTGGACCAGTTTGCCGACGGGCTGCTCATGGGCTTCACCCAGCTGTTCACCGGGCTGCTGACCATCCTGGGCACCCTGTACTGCATGCTCACCATCAGCCCGCTGATCACGGTGGTGGTGGCGGCGGTGACCCCCGTGAGCCTCTTCGTGGCCGCCTTCATCGCCCGCAGCACCTACTTCATGTTCCGCCGCCAGAGCGACGCCCGCGCCGAGCAGACCGCCCTCATTGACGAGATGGTCACCGGCCAGAAGGTGGTGCAGGCCTTCGGGCAGGCCAAGGCGGTGCAGGGCCGGTTCGACGAGATCAACGGCCGGCTCACCGACGCCTCCTTCAAGGCGATCTTCTTCTCCTCCATGACCAACCCCGCCACCCGGTTCGTGAACAGCCTGGTCTACACCGGCGCGGGTCTGACCGGCGCGCTCTGCGCCATCGGCGGGGTGATCTCGGTGGGGCAGCTGTCCACGGTGCTCAGCTACGCCAACCAGTACACCAAGCCCTTCAACGAGATCTCCGGCGTGGTGACCGAGCTGCAGAACGCCCTGGCCTGCGCCGGGCGCATCTTTGAATTGCTGGACGCCCATCCCCAGCGCCCCGACGATCCCCACGCGCTGGTGCTGGAACACGCCCGGGGCCAGGTGGAACTGGAGAACATCTATTTCAGCTACGACAAATCCCGCCCGCTGATCGAGGACTTCAACCTGACGGTGCGGCCCGGCGAGCGGGTGGCCATCGTGGGCCCCACCGGCTGCGGCAAGACCACCCTGATCAACCTGCTGATGCGGTTCTACGAGCCGGACGCGGGCCAGATCCGGGTGGACGGCCACCCGGTGCGCGGGATGACCCGGCGCAGCCTGCGGCGCAGCTACGGCATGGTGCTGCAGGACACCTGGCTGCGCACCGGCACCATCCGGGAGAACATCGCCATGGGCCGCCCGGACGCCAGCCTGGAGGAGGTGGTGGCGGCCGCCAAGGCCAGCCACGCCCACAGCTTTATCCAGCGGCTGCCCCAGGGCTACGACACGGTGGTGAACGAGGACGGCGGCATGCTCAGCCAGGGGCAGAAACAGCTGCTGTGCATCGCCCGGGTGATGCTGAACCTGCCGCCCATGCTGATCCTGGACGAGGCCACCTCCAGCATCGACACCCGCACCGAGCAGAAGATCCAGAGCGCCTTCGCCCGGCTGATGCAGGGGCGGACCAGCTTTATCGTGGCCCACCGGCTGTCCACCATCCGGGAGGCGGACGTGATCCTGGTGATGCGGGAGGGCCATGTGGTGGAACAGGGTACCCACGACCAGCTGCTGGCGAAGGGCGGCTTCTACGCCACCCTCTGGAACAGCCAGTTTGCCCATTGACGACCGGAAAGGGAGGTTTGCTGTGAAACTGGAATTCTGCAAGATGCAGGGCGCGGGCAACGATTTTGTGGTGATCGACAACCGGATCGCCCGCCTGACCCCGGACCAGATGCCGGCGCTGGCCCGGCGGGTCTGCGCCCGGCGCACCAGCGTGGGGGCGGACGGCCTGATGGTGGCCGACGAGCCCGAGCGGGGCGGCGACGCCAAGATGTGGTTCTTCAACAGCGACGGCAGCGTGGGGGAGATGTGCGGCAACGGGGCCCGGTGTTTCGGGCGGTTCGTGTATGAGCACTTCACCCCGAAGGACGAGATCGTCATCGAGGCCACCAGCGGCAACGTGCCCGCCTGGCGGCAGACCGACCGGCTGTACAAGGTGCTGCTGAACCGGCCCACCGTGCTGCGCACCGGCTGGCCCACCCAGGACGCGGACGGCGGCCCGCTGCGGGCGGCCTATGTGGAGCTGGGGGACCCGGGCCTGCCCCATCTGGTGGTGCCCACCCCGGGCCTGGCCGGAATGGAGGACTACGCCCAGCGGCTGTTTGAGACAGGCCGCGCGCTGCGGTTCCATCCGCTGCTGCCCAAGGGCGCCAACGTGAACTTCTGCCAGGTGCTGGGCCCCCGCGAGGTGCTGATCCGCACCTACGAGCGCGGGGTGGAGGACTTCACCCTGGCCTGCGGCACCGGCAGCGGCAGCACCGTGGCGGCTTTGCAGGCCATGGGCCTTTTGGCCAAGGGCGAACCGGTCACGGTGCACAACCCCGGCGACGACCTGGTGATCGACTGCCGCTGGGCGGGCGAGGCGGTGGAACAGCTGTTCCTCACCGGCCCCACCAACCTGGTGGCTGTAGGGGTCATTACAGACGAGGATCTACAGCTGTGAGATGAATCGGCCCTCCCCAGAGGGCCGATGAATCCACAGATGTATCCCTCACCCAGCGAACGGGCGCGCAGGGCGCGCGGGGGCCCAAACCCAGTGGGTTTGGGGTGCCCGAAGGGCATGTATCCCGCCGCCCGCAGCACCCGGCAGCGGCCCGGGGCGCGCGGCCTGTCCGCGCCTGCGGCCGGCAA